>CAZVPA010000016.1:21474-25105 GCA_964628995.1 uncultured Nitrososphaerota archaeon
TCGCTTGGGTTAAGGAGAATGACCTGTGGGATGACTCCCTTATCATCCTGTTGAATTCTTCAAATATGTCCCGAAACCTCATAGGTCTCCCGAAGAAGTCCTCAAAGATCCTACTCATGAATTCATCAAAGTCCCTGGGGGGCCTCCTCTTCTTCTTGTCATCATCAGACATATCCATCACACCACACGCTCAAACTCTATCTACTTTTTTGGATATAAAAATATGGTGATTTTTGATGATTCCTACGTATGGTGGTTCTGATGGGATCCGAACAAAAAAAATTTCTACAGATGTTAAAGTCGAGAAAAACTAGGAGCCAGAATATTCTGAGGAAGTATGGGGACGCATGGCTGGTGATATCATATGGGAGGGAAGACACCAATATTGATTATTTACTTGGGGTACACACCTACGGGCTGGTGCTGACACTTCTCACACCAGAGAAACTATATGTCATCATAAATTCATTAGAGGAAAGCTTCGTCAGGGATAAAGAGCATATCGATCACGTAGATACATTCTACGGGGGTAGGGATTTCAGCGAAAAAATGAGGCGACTCCTGAAAGAATTTTCTGGGAAAAAAATTCTAGCTAATTTCTCCACGTATGATGTCTGTCCCCACGCATCAGCAATGAGACATGGCTACTATATAGAGCTAGAATACCTATCAAGGAAATACGACTTCGAATTATGCAATGCTGGGAGATTTGTATATGAATTACGCAAAACAAAAACTAAGGAGGAACTAGAAATCCTAAAGGAAAGTGTCAAAAAAACCCTAGCGATCCTAGATAACATCGCAACTAGGGATATAATCAAGCCTAGGAAAACAGAAAGGGAGATCATGGCCGAACTCTACAAAGAATGCTACTCGATAGCGGAGCCGTCCTTCGAGCCCATTGTCGCGTCTGGCCCTAACACAGCGAACCCACACCACATATCTTCCGACCGAAAAATCAGGGAGAACGACATAGTCTATATAGATTTTGGGGTACGCTACCTCACAATGTCCGCAGATATAACAAGAGTATACATCATAGGATCCATGGATAAAGAGATCATCAAAACATATACAGCAGTATTTGATGCCCAGAACAATGCGATAAACAGCATAAAACCAGGTATTGAAGTCTCCGAGCCAGATAGAGTCGCGAGGGAGACACTCCAAAAACATGGTTATGACCCCTCATTATTTAGCCATTCGCTCGGACACCCCCTTGGTGTCGATGTACATGATGTCGGTGAAAGATTAAGCAAATCTATCACCAACAAAAAAATAGAGCCATACTCCGCATATACAGTAGAGCCAGCACTATACTTCAAAGACAAATTTGGAGTGAGAATAGAAGACGACATCGTGATACTTGAGGATCAGATAAAGAGATTGTCAAGAGCCCCCGAAGAACCAATAAGGCTTTGATAGATTCTACACATACTCCCGATACCTCGTGTATTTCAACAAGCCCTTTTCTACATCTCTCGGATTCCTCACCCTAAAGAAGCTAGGGATTTCCTTACCCTCGCATACCCACGCGTGCTTACTGGGTTTCAGGTCTATTTTTGCTATCGCTAGGAACTCATATGGTATTAGGAGCTCATCCAAGCCATCTTCAATTACTAGTAAGACATTTCTCATACATTTAACCAAGTTGTCATATGGGTCGTACAGATAGACAACATACTGGGATTCTGTATCTACCCAGTACTTCCCACCCCTCCTCAATAATCCCTCCCTTTTTATCCCAAGCTCTTCCCCAACTCCCCAAGGCACAAGTATGTACAGGATCGGCAGAAAGTCTATCTCTGGGTCATATACGGAGAGACCAGCCCCACTATTTAGGAGCGCGATATAAGTTTTCTTAATTTTTCTATCTTCTCTTTCGATAGCAATTTTCGCGTAGATAACCACTTCACCAGCACCTCTATCGGTATCTTTACCTCCCTAGCCCCCCTGTGTAGATATATCTTAGAGATCAATGGCATATCCTTCTTATTTTCCATACACTACACCAGAAATAATAGTAATGTGGTATAGAAATATAAGTCCATTGTTTTGTCAGAGATTTTTTGTATTCCCTTGGTGATCATGATGAAACCCATACTAAAAGATACTAAAGAAATTCAGCTCTCAAAGGTTGAGATGGAGGGAGCGAAAGACGCATACATGGCTTGGCTTATTGATGATAGAGATGCCCCAGTGTCTTTCGCTATGCGGATCTTCAGGATAAAGCCTGGTGGAAGAATCCCGATCCATACGCACTGGTATTACCACGAGATTTATTGCTTAGAGGGAGAAGGAAGAGTTAAGGTTGGGGATGAGGAATTCATTCTAAGAGCGGGCATGGTAGCATATGTCCCCCCAGATGTTCCCCATTCCTACGAAAATACGGGAGAGAAAGACTGGGTTTTTCTCTGCATGATCCCACTCAAAAAAGACTAAGAACTTGGGGCTAGATTCTCCCACAGTACACCTTTTATTCCATATTTTTTTACGCGTTCTATGACTCTCTCATCATCATCGTGAACCTCAATAATCTCGCCCCATAGCATGATTCCTCTTATTATTCTTTCTTTAAAGTCTGGAGCTTTTTCCTTCGTACCCTTCCTACAGAATATTTTGTCAATCCTTATTTCTAGACCAAGCTCCTTTGCCCTCTTCTTTATTTTTTCTATGTGGTCCCTAACAATGTCGCATGGGGAGCCAGAAATTATCACTATCTGATAATCTCTAGATTTCTCTGCGAGTACTTTGAGTCCAGTATTATTGACTTCATCGAGTCTATATGCTAGGTCTCTATTGAGGAATACTTTCCAGAAAAAAGATTTTCGGGGATATGATAGTTCACTAATGTCTTTTGCCCCCACTTTACTTAGGGCATACCTAAGTCGTTTTGTATTGTCTATTAGTACACCTTCTAGATCAAAAATTACTACTCTCATAAATCTCAAGCTATCAGCCAGAGAGTTTCTTTAGCTGTTTCTTGTACATTTCGAATATCTCTTCTGATGTTGTCGCGTCAGTAGGGCCCTTGTCTGGCCTCCAATTAATGAATCTTGGAAACCTTATAGCAAGGCCGGCTTTTTTCTTGAATTCATTAAATACCATCTCTTTACCGCAAGTATGTACTGGAGATAGCGTTATTTCTGCCCCCAGTACCTCAATTACAAGTTTTGGTTCAACCCAGACATCAGGCTCCATTTCTGTGTCAACATTATGTGGTTTCTGCTTCATTATGTATGGCTCAAGGATCCTTGGGAGCTCCGCAAGTTGTGTATCTGTGAATCCGCTCCCAACCTTGCATACACTCTCGAAAACATCCTTATCTGGATTGTATGCCGCAACTAGTAGTGCCCCGTATGTGCCCGATCTTCTACCCCTACCATGAAACGCCCCAATTACTACTAGATCCACAGTATCCATCATTTCACTCTTATAGTCCCTCTTGTATTTGATCCATTTCCACCCCCTTGCTCCCGCCTCATATACTGCGTCATTGGATGTAGATTTTACCACCACTCCCTCACATCCGTCCTCTATTGCCTTCATCATGAATTCTTCTAGTTCTTCTGGTGACCTGACAACTTTTGATGTCGCTAACGTCACCCTGTCCGTGACTTTAACTATTTCC
>CAZVPA010000016.1:25115-30081 GCA_964628995.1 uncultured Nitrososphaerota archaeon
TTCTGGGTATGGCTTATCTATTAATTCTTCACCATTCACATACATACAATCGAATAGGAATACTTTGACTGGGTATTCCTGCATTGCGCGTGCTATGTCATACTTCCGCTTTCTATGCATCAGTTCCTGGAAGGGTCTCATCTCCTCTGTGTCTGGGTCAATACATACGATTTCCCCCTCAACTATGCATGATTCAGCATTTATCGCTCCACGTACGGCATCGACAACATCAGGATACTGGTTCGTTATATTTTCCATTCTACGGGAAAATATTATTACCTCGTTTCCTTTCTTGTGTATCTGTGCGCGTTCTCCATCATATTTATACTCAGCAACCCCTACTCCCCCCAGCTTCGAAAGTATCTCGGTAGGACTGCTCAACCTTTCGGCGAGCATCGGTCTTATTGGGACTCCTGGTTGTATCTTTATTTTTTGCAGGCCATCAGCCCCCTCCTTCGCGACAACTTTGGCAATATATCCAATATCGGGATACCTATTGAATGCTGCTTCGATAATGGGTCTCTTCTCTTTAGTACCAAAAAATGCTTGTGCCAAACCATCCAAGATTGTCATTTCTTGTATTCCTAGACGCATCTGCCCTAGTACGATTCGGCCGATGTATCGGGCCTCTATTGGTGAAGCTGATATAAATAATCCAGTAAGTATTCTTATCTTCAGATCTTGAGAACCAGGGCCTGATGCTCTAGCTGCTTTGGCTAGATTATTATAGACGTCTTTAATTGTTAGTTGTTGGAATTGTAGTGCCATTAGTTTCTTCTTTTGGACCGCTATTTCGGCCAATCTTCCTATATCACCAATACTCTTAAATTTTCTTTCGAGTTCCTTCTTAGAGATTCCTGTCGCCCTACTTATTGCCTCAAGACACATCTTCTCCGCGATCCCTAGCTCCGGCTTACCAGCCCAATCCGGCCACAATTCTCCCAACAGTAGATATACAGCCTTCTCCAATTCCTCTGGCTCCAGCTCCTTAAAAAGTTGAGCAAGAATCGAGATCATCCTCAATCTCTCTGTTGTTGATTCCAGAGCCTTGAGATATTCACAGAATTCTTTGAATAACATCATAACCCCCACACATCATCATTATGAAAAAGAAGAGAATTCCTCCTTAATAAGAGAATGAACCGACATGTTGTCTCATATGCGTGCGAGATGCACAATATGTCCAGTCAATTGTGTAGGGATAGGTTTTTGTGGTGGTATTGAAATCAGAAATAATTCTGTGGGTCGATATTACTCTGGACTTAAGATTACTAAGAGAACGATCGAGTATTTCGGGCTGTATCATTTCTATCCAGCATCGGAAATCGCATTTATTGTGACATCAGGATGCAATCTCTCATGCGTCTTCTGTCCAGAATACCTAACCATCTATAACCCACAGGGATACATGACTATTGATGAGGTCTATGCCAAAGTTCTGAGCTTTATGGAGGATCTTAATTTAAACATAGCTGGTTTTTACTGCAATAGTATTTTAGATATAGATCTAATAAGAAGGCTTAAACACTCCGGGAAAAAAGTTGTGGCTATCTCCCACGGTTTTTTTGTTGCGAGACATGTTGATACATTCCTCGCATTACTTGATGCAATACTAATCCGTTTCCTTGGCTTCTCCGAGGATACGTATTCTAAGGTGACAGCAATTCCTGTGGGATATAAATACGCCCTACGCCTCCTCAGGAGAGCCTATGAACACAAACTTCATGCAGAGATAGAGTTCTATGTCATTCCGGGAATAACTAGTCTAGAAGAATTTACTGATTTCTTGGATACCGTCAATACAATAAATAGGGATATCCCACTTCATATCAAACGGTTCTACCCACGTTTCCTAGAAGATAGACGAACCCCAACGCGAACTGAGGAACTCATGAAATTCTACCAACTTGCCAAGGAGAGACTTAATTATGTGTATGCTGACCTTTGGTATCCAAAAACGAATAACACATACTGCCCTGAAGGACATCTCGTGATTGAGCGTTTTGGTTGGAAAACCAGAAGGATATTACTGAGGGGTAATAGATGCCCTACCTGTGGTAGGGAAATTCCGGTAGTAGTACATTTTTAGCTGTAGGTTTTTTCTATTATTTCACTAAGCAATATTAGAGACAACAAGCGTGAGGAGAGATGCAGAATAAGAATACCTTTAAGTGTGTTGGTATAGATTTGGGGACATCAACAATAAAAACCTCGTTCGGATCTACAAGATACCGATTCCCTTCCGTTATAGGGGAACCCAATCCAGCGGGATTTGTAAGTGTTACAAGGGATAAGAGCTGGATCAATAATCTTGTCATTGAGATTGATGGCGAAGAATGGTATGTTGGTTCATTAGCAAGTACTCAGAGTATACTTAAGATCCCTCTCGCAAGAGAGGGAAAAGTAAAGAGTGCAAGAGAAGCCAAAATAGCAATACTGTCCGCTCTCGGAATCATAGCTTCTGAGGAGAAAAGGGAGCGATTTATTATCGGTACTGGCGTTCCTGTCGCCACGAGCAATAGGGAGATGAAAGAATTGGGAAAAGCAATTATTGGGAAACACTCATTCATAATAAAGAATGATGCAACAGGAGAGAAGAAGAAATTAAAACTGAACATAGTTGCGGGTCAGGTTCTTCCTGAGCCATATGGATGCTACTATTATGTACTCAAGAGCAGAGGAATCAGGAAAGCATTTGACTCGGTAATTATTGATATTGGTTTTGGAACAACGGATATATTATCGATACATCGGGGAGCAATAATTCGCCCAGCAAGCGGCTCAACCTCGGAGGCTATAGATACCATAGCTGAAAAAATCGCTATGTTTCTTGAGGAGAAAACCGGGCATATAATTAAACCCGAAACCCTAGCAATGGCTCTTGAGAAGGGTACAAAAATATCCATTGGTGGTGTCACATATGATGTCAGGGATCAACTTGATGCAGTGGGAAAATTTGTTGCTGAGTCGATCATTGATACTCTTGACAGGCTCATAAGAAATCTCCCTCCCCAAGCATCAGTAAAGTACTACATCCTAACGGGAGGAGGAGTTTACATCCTCGGAAAATATATAAGGACATTCCTCATCGAGAAGGAGTATGCGAGCAAAGATAGGGTCCTCATACCTGATGATCCTGTGATGGCGAATGCCATTGGTTTCGAGCTTGTAGCCCAACACTACGCGACAAAAATAGCAAAACAGATCACATAGTGGAAAGCCTGAATCTGATCTCATCATAGATGCTACTAGCAGTTTCACATAGTAACCCACAAAGTTTCACTTTCTCATCGATCATCTCGATGATTTCTTCCCTAAATAATCTGCTGATCAGGGAGTCTACTATGTCCTCTAAAGATCTGTAGCTTGGTGTGGCCAGAATACCAGTGCTAAGGAATTTGATCAACCATTCCCTTAGGTCAGATATAGTACTCTCACGCATTGCTAGCAGTGTAATTATGTGCGCAAGCATGCTGGATAGGTAGTCCAGCTTCTCAACAATACCGCCCATCATAAGCTTGTGGGAGATCCCAACATTTACGAACGAGAGAGCCGCCATCTTTAATTTGGGACAGAAAGCCAGTAGTTTCCCTATAGATCCCACCGCAAGATTTCTAAATGGTTTGACAAGATACCTAGGAAGCGGGAGTATAGTGATATTTCTCCCCCTAGAAAACACATAACACATCCTGTCAAGACAATCAATAATACCCCCATCATAGTCTCCTTCATAAATCATTATCGCCACTGGGGTTCCCATCAACTTTTTCCATATCCTCCCCCCCGACGAGAATACCCCAATTTCTATACATCCACTAACAGTATTGGTAAACGTTATTGTTATTGATTTTTTCTTGACCCCCACCTCGCCAAATAAAACAGGTTCACCTAAAGACAGTATACATGCCTGCTCCCCACTTAGGATCTCACTCAAGATTCCAGACAATGTACTGTTGATGCTATGTGGCCCATCAACGAATTCTATTTTCTCTAGGGTGCTTATGAAGTGAGGATCAATTTCTGGGCTTATCTCATAGGGACATGTCTCATAGAGAAAGCGTACCATGCCACGAACCAGAGAAATCAGTGATGGATGTATTGTTGCCCCACGCTTTCTAAGAATCCCAAGGATATTTCTGGCTGTTTCTTCCCAAGGACGAATATTTGTAAAGATCGAGCTACTCGCTCTCCGTTTCCTCCTCTTTTGCTTTGAGGACTTCCTCATCAATTTCTACTACCGCTATGCTTTCTAGGGCCTCGTCAAGATCCGGCTCTGGTTCTGTTGACTCCGAGACCTCAATTTCTTCGGGCATATCTATGGTTCTCTCCCCAGCCACATGTTTTTGTGCCACTACACCACTAGGGGCCATTGAGGAAATCATATCCACTATTTTCTCCCCGATACGACTCACGATCTCCCCTATATAGGCCTCATCAATCTGCATGCGAACACCACCCAGCTCTCCCTCACCAAATATCTTCTCATGCATGCTATCTATAGCCATACCCACCGCAATATCAAGCGAGCCCACAACACTAGATATGTCCTCCAATTTGAGTACCTGATCCCTATCAAGAAATACCAGCACTCCTATCAAATCCTTAGAACCCTTTTTCTTCACACTAATTATTCTACCAGCTAAATCATCCCCCTCCAAGGCATAGTTCACCAAATAAGATAAGATAACCATCAAAATAAATCTCGCCTTACAAAAATAAAACTTTCAGCATAGAATATATAACAATACATACATATGTAACATAAACCAAATTCGACCCAGACTAAAAAATACCAAAAACACCTACAAAAGAGAATTATACCATATAACGGTAAACCAAACAAAAAACGGACCAGAAATCATGCCCAACTGGATTATATGTGCTAAGCATATCCAGTAAATAAACAACCACGAAAAAATACAAAAAAAATCTTACGCGTACTCGCTCGGGATCTGATACCTCCTGA
>CAZVPA010000017.1:0-28061 GCA_964628995.1 uncultured Nitrososphaerota archaeon
AATGTACATAGAACCACCGGAGAACCAAAAGAAATACTTATAAAAATGAAAAAATAATAATATAACTATAGGGTTCCTAGGGCTGATGTGGCCCGGGGTAGCCCGGGTTGAACCCCTAGGGCCCAGCCATACGCTGGGTTCCTAGGGCTGATGTGGCCCGGGGTAGCCCGGGTTGAACCCCTAGGGCCCCCAATTTCTATACCATCAAAGCAAAGTATTCGGATTGGATCTCTGTTTGTTGTCTTGGTGTGTCATAGTAATGTGGTAGGTATCGGGATAGGTAATGTCAGGATCATTATTATGGTCTTTGCTATGAGTTGTAGGACGCTGTATTTTGTTATTTTTATCTCTCTTATGTATGTTCTTTTTTTCGTAACCCCAAAGTATTTTGCTTCCAGCGACTCCGCCAAGTATTGTGATCTCTCTATAGCACTAGCTATTACTAGTGCGAGCATTGTTGTTATCCCCCTCGGGATAATACTGGGGGATATTTCTCCCCTCAGTACTAATGCTTCTGCCGATTCTGTGGCATCACGTGACACTAGAGGGATCATACGTAATGCAAACTGTATCGCCATGACTATTTTTTGTGGTGTCCCCACGCTCTCCAGTGCCTGCGATAAATCATTAATATCTGTTGTAAGTATAAAACATGCGATTATCATTCCTCCAGCTATTACCCTCAATAATATTGCTATGGCTCTCTGCGGCATATAGAATATAAATGAGAGCACACCCATAACTAGGAGAAATATTCTCATACTCCACAGAAACGTCACGACATTCCTAAGTATCCTTCCAACAGCCGACTCTACTACTGCCATTATTATTGCCATTGCCACAACCTCTATTCCGCCGATCATCACCGCTATAAATAGTATGACTGTACCAATCAGTTTTAGGAGTGGATGGGCTCTATGTATTGGTGTATTTTTTCTCTCGACTATGAATACCTCAGAGAGCCTTTTGACGTCTAGCATATCATCCTCCTTATAGTATCCGCAATCCCCTCTCTAGGGCTAGGCAGTATCCCTAATTTCCTCATAATCATGGCTATGTCATCACTAAATGGGAACTCCTCCCGCAATATTGCGTGGGCTGGCTTGTCATGCATTACTATTATACCATTACTTAGTAGCAATAGCGAATCTACTCTCCTAATCAGCCTCATATCGTTAGATGCCACAAGTATTATTCTCCTCCCTGAAACCATCCTAAGTGCCCTAAGGATCCTAGTTCTATATTCCCTATCAAGCCCAATAGTAGGCTCATCAAGCACTATTATCCTCGCTCCATGTAGTATTGCCGATGCTATAGCAACAACATGTCTCTGTCCCTCACTCAGTTCGAATATCCTCATATCCATAATGTCCCTCAGGCTTAGGAGATCTATAACATCACTAGGAGATATATCAGACGCTCTATATGCCCTCTCTATCTCATCCCTCACACGGGGACCAACAAGAAACATCATTGGGTTTGATGGCACATATACCATTACCCCTACAGCATCCTTCATCCTCCTTATCCTCTTACCATAAGCCACAATCCTCCCACGCTGGGGTCTCAGACCCCCAATTACTATCCTCAATAGAGTTGTTTTTCCACAACCATTCGGGCCAACAACACAATGTATCCCCCTACCAATGTTGAAGGTTACCCCTCTTAGTATCCATCTATCCCTACTATATCTGAACCATATGTCCTCGACTCTTAGCATTATTTATCACCTCAATTGCTTCCTCCAGACTCATAGGTATCCTATCCACACAGCCCTCGAGATAGAGATCATGGAATAATTCTACAATCTCCGGAACATCCACATCCATCATCAAGTCCAATGCCTTTCTCGGAGAACCAGTAAAGACGATCTCTCCATCATCCATAACTACAACACTATCCGCGTACTGGAGTATGTAGTCTAGGTGATGCTCAAATATAACCACCAACCGTCCCCCTCCCGCTATTTCCCGTAGGACCCTAGATATTGCCCGTGCGTTCAGCGGATCGAGTCTGGCAAGAGGTTCATCAAGGATGAGAACTCTAGCACCAGTAATCAATGCTGAGGCGATAGAGACAAGCTGTAGTTGTCCAGAGCTAAGCATCAATGTATTTTTGTCCAAGAGGTCCTCTATACCAAGTCTCCTCACAGTATTATTTAGCCTGCGGATAATATCCTCCCGATCAACACCCAGATTTGTAAGTGGAAACACTATCTCGTCTTCAACATTTAGAGATACAACAAACATCTCAGGATTTTGAGACAGATATGCAAGCCTACCAGCAAGCCCCCTGATGCCACAGACTATGGGATTTACTCCGAGTACATCGATCTCCCCCTTAACATCAGCGGGGAAAAAGTGGGGAATCAGACCAGAAATACAGCGAGCGAGAGTTGTTTTCCCACATCCCGTCCTTCCAACAATGAGCACTAGACCCCCACTAAGGCTAAGGTTTACCCCTCTCAGCACATATTTATCGGCTCCACGATACCTAACCCACAAATTCCTTATCTCCAGCAATTACCCCCATCTCCCTGAGCTTCTTCACCACAGGTATAGCTATTATTATCCCTATAAATGCCTGCATAAAGTTTGGCAATATCTCCACCAAGGCTATGCTGGTCCCAAGTATTAGTGTTTCATAAAGGAAATACCCAGCAACCATAACCATCCCACCAACAAGACAAGAAAAAATCATGATTGCAGTCTCCTCCCCCCATAGAATAAGTACGACAGCAACACCAGCAACCAACAACACAACAACAATAAGTAATATGTAATGTATCTCAAATGAAAAAGTAATACCTAGTGGCTCCATAGCAAGCTCAACATCAATGGACCCAACCGCCGAGCCAAAATATGAAAACACAGCAACAAGAAACCCAGCAATCACCAACCCCATAACTAAAGCGACATACTTTACCCGCCTAGCCCCCCTACCCAGCGACCTATATAGCCAACCAACAACAAAACCCTCCGCCCCCTTGATCACTAATGTACCAGGAGCATAAATAGCATACCCAAGGAAAATATCAGCCAATGCCGAGCCAACACCTCCCGCAACACCACCAATTACATAACCACCAATAAGCGCAACAATATACACCCCTGCCTCACCAACATTCCAAAAACCATGCGTTGCTGGTATACTTATAGCCACAAGAACAGTAAACACAAAAACCACCGCAATAAACACTGAGAGCATAGCGATGAATCGTGAATCAGCAATCCTTTCCATATAAACCACCATTAGATTAGATATCTTTCGCAACATAATAGCCCCCGATATATAGGTTTTGACCGATATATAGGCAACAAACCTGATTACTAAGCTGGATGATCATGTATATCCCGATAAATTCTCCGCCCCAAGACACCGTAGTATTCTATGAGTAGACATGGAGTACTCCATAAGGAATTAGGAATAGCCTATAACCCTCTAATTGGTATGAATGAGAGTACAAAGAAAAACAGATCACCCCTAACATGATGCTTTGTTGCATGACGTGTTTTTAACCAATTGGGTAGTGGCGACCAAGCGTTTCCCCACAAGTAATGCTTATTCCTCCAGCCATACTGAAAGTTCTGATGGGTCTATTCCTCTCTTCATGAGTTCCTTGATTATCTCCTTGTCCTGCATGATCTTCCTTATCATACTCTTATCAACATTCTTTATTACTTCTTCGACGAATTCCTTAACCATATCATTTCTGCCTTGGACAATTAGCTCCTCAACAACGAAATATTTTTTCGTATATCCTTTTAACTCGAAATAGGGGGCAATACCGATAAGGGCGACCAATGATAGAAGCCATATAATAAATGCCATTATTACGAAATATCCACCATAAAAAACTATAAGCAGGAACAATATAAATGGCAAAAATAGGGATATTGCCACTAGTATATTGGTTAATAGTACCCATATCTTATTCTGGTAGACCCTCAATATCTGCCAAGCGAATTTATGTCTGAGTGTTAGAACATCGCTTTTGGGATACACCAATAGCCTCTCTTTTCCCTCCAGAACAAACCTTACTTTCTCCGCTAGCTCTGTTCTTGATAAACCAAGAATATTCCATAGAACACTATTATCTATGATACTCCTATAGAGGGGAGATTTCTTTGCTGTGTATTCTGAGGATGGTAGTTTTCCCTCATAGATATAGATGAGTTTCTCAACTACTGGTCCTCCTAGCTCCGCTGGGACTTCCATTGCTTCCAAAAAGGCATTCAGTCTGGCTATGTAATCATTTATTGCCTTTAGTCTATCCGAGGATGCTATTGTTGGTACTGCCTCTCTGATAGCTCTAACAACCGCGCTCCTTAGGATTTTCAGCCTCTCTACGCGAGGGAACAATGTATTTATACGGGATATCTCGGCACTCACAGGTCCCGTTCCCCTACCCCTTAGTACGTCTCCCCAAGAATCATGGGGGAGCTTGTATGTATATTTGTCAACTCTAACCATGTACCTTAGAATATTCGCATAGATTTCGTTGAGTACTGCCTCAGCAATAGTCACCTCCTCTGAGCGTAGGATTCTTAGAGATTCAGCAAAAACAGTATTGAGAACATCTATATTTATTTCATATCTCGGAAGATCAGACACTATTAATAATGTTAGAAGCAATGCATATCTATCTGGATGCGTGTTAAGTATCCTCCAGAGAATGCTATCAACATAGCTAAGCATGCCCTCTGGAACCTTCTTCGCGAATTCCTTCGTCAGGATGCTTTTTCCCTGTATCTTTAGGTCTCTTATTATCTGCCATATGTATATTGGGAGACTCTGGGCTTTTTTAACAGCAATATCTACTGCTTCGGGCACTATTTGTATGCCCTCCCTGTATGCAAACCGCATGAGGATCTGTCTAATATCCCTATCCCTCATTTTTCCTATTTTTATCACCATAAATATCTCCTCTATCGGACAACCCAACTTTCTCTTTAGATCATCCAGCTCCTCTACTCTCGCTGTTGCGATGATCCCAGAAATTCTATGGATAGCTATTGACCTAATTATATGTATGGGGTATCTCGGAATATCATCGCAGAATAATACTACCCCTTTCTCTAAATGTTCCCTAAGTACTCGCCCAGACCACTCAACCACATAGCCAATACTCATACCTAACGATAATAATTTATCAAGTATTACTGCCATCAGGGCTGTTTTCCCTACCCCTGCTGGTCCAACTATGAGGACATTCTTCCCCTCCCTCAACGCATCGATAGCCCTACGTACTGCAGTACTTCTCGGCTCGTCATAGACAAATTCTTCCCTTATATACTGCGGTAGTCTAAGCATGCCTGTTTCTCCAACAAGCTCACTAAAGGATCTTACCAACCTATAATACTTACTCATCTTTCCGTTCTCCAAGAATCTTCCTGATAAATCCTAAAGCTACTGGTTCAATAATGGCGATAAAGATGTCTCTGGATTTCGTCTTCACTATATAGTCTGCTAGTTCCACCGCAATATTTGTTATAAGATCCTTGCCCTTATCTCCATATTCCATTATGATATCCCTTATGAAAACAGCCACATCATTTGGTTCTTGCTTATAGATGAACTTCTTAAAGAGCTCCCTAAGTACTGGGACAAAGTTATTAGGTAGGCCCATCAGAATTATGTTATTTATCAAAGATATCATTGGATATGTGGGTATGTCCTCCATCTTCTTTAGTGATGAAATTATGCCTCTGTGACGTATTAGGGAATCAAGTATATGGTATCTTGCCGCTGTTGATATAAGCCTCAATAGGCCGCTATAATTTTTGCGTGCCTGGAGCTCATCCGCAATCTCGCACAGGACTTCGGCTACAATAGATCTAGCACTGCTTTTCTTGGTGTTGGCGAGGATATATATACATAATCCCTCGACGGCCTCTGTTGATAACTTATGGCTTGCGATCATATCCTTGAGTAATGTCCCAAGAACGTATATCCCGAAATCACCCCGCGTGAAGATCAAATCCAATACTAGAGCTAGAATTGCGTCGATAGACGTATAGGGGGTTTCTTCTTCCAAGCGGTTACTGATAATCTTTGCTAATAAGCTAAGCTTATCCCCGTCTACTTTAACATTTATATTCTTGATAAGGCACAGCACCTCTTCTAAGCGGAATTTCCCCAATACCTCCTTCCATCCGGCCTCTGTTAGTCTTATTATCTTATGACAATGTTGGCTCTTGGCGATGACGGATACAAATCTGGCCAAAGACCTACAGTCTATAGTGATAAAATATCTAAATGCGTTGGCATATTGTTGTTTAGCTAACTCGTCAAGGAGCTCCTCGTTGATGTTTAGTAGAGCCTCTAGATATTTTAGAGCATCCTCCATACTTAGGCTTACAAGCAAGCGTAACTCGTTTGGTGTCAAGATGCAATATTTTTTCACCAACGGCAACAACTCTGTCTTTATAACACCATAGAGTCTAGAAATTACGCGGGTTATTTCTAGTTTTGAGGATAAATTAAGATTGTTTAGTTTTCTCTTAACAATATCTATGCATAGCTTAAGAATACGGATTCCCAGTTTTTCCTCATAGCCCACAATGTCATTTATCTCTTGAAGAACCCCAATGATGTCCATCCTATTTAGTGCCGATTTTAGTTCCTCCCTATAGTTATTCATTATTCTGTCGGCAAGGTATGTGGCTGTCCAGTAAGCGGAGAGTACTATGTCTGATATGCTATACGGCATAAAGTTTGTTAGGAGAGACCTAATGAGCTGTTCGATTTTTTCCATGCCATAGTGTTCTAGGAGTTTTCTTAGGTGGTATGCTGATTTTGCTGGCTGCGCTGTCGCTATGCAAAATATGTACATTATACTATGAGCATCCTCTTCCGATAACTCGCTAGTGAGCCTATCAATATAACCAGACAGCTCATTAAGCTCTCTGGACCCCCTCATAAATGCCTCGTTCAGCCTCTCAAAACTAATGATCGAGGAAGCATATCCTTCTCCGATTTTAGCACTAGCAATAATACTATATATAACATACTTGGCTAGTGATATAGCATTATGTATTGGCTCTCCCATTGGGGATAATTCTTGAACAAGTACTCTTAGTCGATTACGAGGAATCGATAGGGCCTCGTTTATTATTCTAAAGGCATCTACCCTCCTTTTGCCGAAAGAAATACTCATTCTTTTGAGTTTCCGGTAGAAAAATTTCTTCCTTTCCTCATCCCTGACATATCTTATTATCCTATCCTCACATAATTCTACCGCATCCTTAACTATCCTCCTCCTCGCATCACGAGGAAATAGAAAGTTTATTCTTGAGATATCATTACTTATGATCCCCCTACTCTTCCCCTCAAGCACATCAGCCCAGGAGTCATGAGGAAGCCTAAAGGAATAATATCTTGTTTTGAGTAGATATCTAGTCACCTGATCAAAAATATCGCTTAATAGTGCTCTTCTGATTTCTATTTCTCCACCATGTATTCTCTCCTTAGCTATTATGAACACAGCATTGAACAAATCCTGATGCATCTCATGATTTGGCATATCGGCCAGAATTCGGAGTGTAAGGAGGATCTCATACTTCTCCTCGTGATCATCAAGAATCCTCCATAATATATTATCTACGTACTCTAGCATACCCTGCGGTATCTTCTCAGCGAACTCCCTATCTAGGACATATTGGCGATTCATCTTTAGATCTCTCATCACCTGCCATATGTATATTGGGAGACTACCAGCTTTTGAGATCACTATATCAACGGCGTCATCATTTACCGATATGTTTTCCTTATCAGCCATTCGGAACAGTATCTGTCTCAAACTCTCTGTGGACATAGGATTTATCCTAAAAACTTCAAATACTTCACCCACAGGGTTACCCAGTTTCTTCTCCAATATACCTATTTCTTCCGTTCTGATGGTTCCTATAAGGAGACCAACATCATTTACCTGCAGAGACCTTAAGGCAGTCTTATTCATCCTTGAAATATCATCATAAAATATTACAACACCCTCCTCTTCGTGATCCCTACCAATCACTAGAGTATCTTCCAGTATGTAGCCAATACCATAGCCGCTTTCAAGCATATTCTTGAGTATCATCGCCATTAATGCTGTCTTCCCAGTACCAGCATACCCCGTTATCAAGACCCTACCTCCCGATGTCAAAACCCTTTGTGAGCCTCTCAGTACATTTAGCCTCTCGTCATCAAAAACGAAAATATCAAAAATATAAGAAGGTAGCCTAAGAATCCCGCTTTCCCCGACAAGCTCATCTAATGACCTCAACACATAATAGTACATGGAAACCACTAAAGTACTAAGAAAGATTAAATGAATTTTAATATCCCAATTTCTCAAGTTCCTTTACTATTAGTGGGAGTATTTCTCCTGCTTTTCCTTGGAGGGAGTAATCAGTTATTGGTGTTATCGCTGTCTGGCTTATGTTTATTTCTATTACTTTTCCTCCACGCTCCCTGATTATGTATGGTATCGCTGCGGCTGGGTACACGACACCTGATGTCCCTATTACAATTATTGTATCTGCCTTCTCCATATGTATCTGTGTTTCTCTTAGTGCTTGTGGGGGTATGGGTTCCCCGAACCATACTACGCCTGGCCTAAGTAGGGAGCCGCACTCTGGGCATCTTGGAGGTATCTCCGTTGGGGGTTCATTGAGCTTTTTCTCGTATCTACATCCTATGCATCTTACCTTCAGTATGTCCCCATGGAGCTTTACTATGTTTTTGGATCCAGCACGTTCATGTAGATTATCAACATTTTGTGTTATTATTGCCTTGAGTATTCCCATCTGCTCCATTTTTGATAACGCTTTGTGTGCTGGGTTTGGTTTCGCATTTAGAACCATTGATATTCTCCACGCATACCACTCCCATACAAGTTTTGGGTTCCTGATGAATGCTTGAAATGTTGCGAGTTCTTCTGGACGGTATTTTCTCCATAGCCCATTCTTCCCTCTAAATGTGGGAATCCCACTCTCAGCACTTATCCCCGCCCCGGTTAGGGCGATAACATATTTGGACACATATAGTAGCTTTGCTACTCTATGTATTTCCTCCATATAGCTATCCTCCATGCCATACAGGGACTAGCTTTATTATTGAGCCATCAGAAACCTCCTTATCTAGGTACCCTAGGGAGTTCCAATCGGCACCGTTCACGAGTATTAGTAGTTCTCCCCTGATCCTTCCCTTCCTATATATCAGATCTGCTATGCCGTATCTACCCGCTATTTCCTCAATTATCTTTGAGAGCCTCCTGCCCTTTGCGTCCATTTCTATCTCTCCAACACCAGCCCTCCTCTTCAGGTCCCCATAGAGCTTTATCTTTATCAAGACACACACCATACCTAGTCATACCAATATTTAGATATTTTGCCAATTATATTTCTTTTTCATTGATTTTTCATGGTGCCTGATCGTATGATCATATATGTGCTCGTCCTGATAGTTATCCTCGAGGCAGTATGTATTGTGGTCATGCTTGATACGGCATACTCCACATATGCATCCCGTAGGCTTGATGTCCCCACACCTCCAACACTCATATCTGGGATGGCCACCATCAGTATTGGTGTTGCTTTCGAGGCATTGATATTTGCCTCATGCGTCACAACAGTAGGGAAATATGGAACAAAAATATTGCTCTCGGCAAAATTCAATATTTTCTGGATGCTTAGTACGGTCTCCTTCACGTTGTCTGGGATACTAATACTGATCTATCTCCAACAAAAGAAGGCCGTATTACTACCATTCTGGCTCGTAGAGTACCCATATGTATTATCAATAATAATCCTGCTCTCTGGAGGATATCTATCCCATAAGAGGAAAGCACCAATACTGGGGAATATATGTGTTATTGTTGCGCTGTCACAACTATTCGTATTGTTCGCAATGACACTATGGATCCCCCTACTTATACCCCTCGTAGTAGGAGCCAGAGATATTGCCATCATCTATGTATTGAGGAAGTGAGGGAATAGCGTGGAACGAAAACACAGGACTAGGCTAGGGATACTACTAGAAGTACTAGAAACCATAAATAGCCTTGGTGAGGCGTCAATAACGGAGATCATAACACATGCCAACATACCCCATAATAGACTTAAAAAGATACTTGATGGACTTGTGAGGAAGAAATATGTTGCTGAGAGGACCAAAAACCGAAGAAAACTATTCGCGCTTACACCAAAAGGCTTTGAATTGATGAGACAATTGGAACACCTAAAAAGAATTATTGAGGGATTAGGACTAAACATATGAGAAATGAACAAATTGTGCATAAGGAATAAATAGCAGACCCATGATTTCCATATTATTGGTGATACCACATGAGGAAGAAAATAGTAGGCATGATAATAGGTATAATACTGCTATTCTCCATTGGGGTATATGGAAAGGAAAAACCCCACTGGAATAGCGATGTCAATACTATATATGGCGATGGTATCGTCGTCCAATTCCATGAGAGGACACCAACATACCATATCTGGGTTCCAGGGAAAAACAATACAGCGGTATACATAGTAAAGTTCAACAGAATCATCGAATTTATCGACACCAATAATAATGGAAAATTTGATGGAGAAACCGACCAATTACTTGCACACGCACCACTTACAGCCCATGATATATGGACTGTGGCCGCTGAACAGATGGAAGGGGAGAATGGGGTCTTCGAGCTTAAAATATCATTTAATGCCACGGTAGAGGTCACATCAGTGTCGCTAAGCCAAGAGATGGATGGAGGACAGAGAGTAGGCTATGCTAAGGTCGCATTTATAAACCATATTTATGACCAAGATGTTGATGTGAACGGGTATGAGATCGCTGGTGGAAGAGAACTCAAGATCGACATAGTGATCTCAGATTGGCCGTGGTCTAATAGTGAATCTAAGTTGGCCCTGGAGATAGTTTTTGCTGGGTTCTTCAGGGGGCATTCTGGAATACCTAAGTGCCACAGAGAGCAGACACAGACAAAGGCGGGGAAGATGAGCCATATCCGTCTTGAGGGAGATGCCGACTATGACGTAGAGTTCAAGTATAGGGAGGAAGCAACAATAAGGGATAATCAAGCTACAGGATGTCATATCAACGCGTCCGACCAGTTCAGGGAAAAATCTGCGGTTACGTGGCTAGTATATCCACACTTCAATGGGACACTGATTCATGACCCGAGCATATGTGCTGGTACACCAGAAGGAACACTCTTGGACACCATTAAGACATATATGCCCTTAATCGCTATAGTCGTCATTATAGTAATAGTGTTGGTTGTGATCAAGAAAAAATAATTTTTCTATTTTTTGTTGGTCACAGGGTATGGTTAGTGTGAGACAGGCCATCCTTATTATCCTTCTGGTTTCTTCGATTACTATGATACAGAGAGTCCTTTCTGGTGGACATGTATATTGGGATCCCTCTAGACGTGTTCTCGAATCAGACGAGATCTCCATGTCTTTATCACCAAGAAAGCCTAGGTATGTCCTGTGGCACAAGGCCGAACAAAAAGTAAGATATTTCTTTGAGATAGAGAGAATATCAGAGTTCGTAGACGTGAATGGTAATGGGATGCTGGATCTGGATACCGAGAGGCTTGTGGATGCTAGCTTAGAGTCTGGGGGCTGGAGACTTCACAATAGGAGACATAAGAGGAATAATATTGTGGTGGAGGAGATCGAAATGAGTGCTGAGATACAGATCCATGAGAGATGGGGTAGGAGAAGAGCCGCTGAGATTTCTATTAGCAGTATAATGTCGAATGATGATGTGCAGTGGGATAAGGGGACACTACACGCATTACACGAAATAAGAATAACCCTAAATATCTCTAAGTGGCCATGGAACACAGATACGTCACTACTACAGGTAAGCATTAGCTATGGTGTTGAGGAAGGAACCGCAAATATCATAAGCATAGCTGAGGGTATGGAATCAAAAAACATAGAGATAAGTGGCGATGGACTATCCATGATGTACATAAATATAAGCGAGACCATACAGATTGATGGCGAAGAAACAAACACAACAATAAATCTCTCGGAGGGATCCATACGGATAACATTAACACACTTCACAAATAATGCGGTATTGGACTTTACGCTTGGAATCATAGTACCAGAGGCAGCAACATCATTCAGCAAAAACGAGGACATAGCAATAACATGCTTCATTATTCTTGTCGCCACAATAGCAACACTTAAAATAATCGCCTCCAGACACAAAATAGAGCACATATCTAAGATAGTAGCATAGCCAAACCATAATGCCGAAATATGTACGAAATTCATCTATAATATTATAAATTTTTTTGTAATATATGGTGACTACTATGAGGATAGCACTACCAGTCGATAGACGTTCTAGAGACGCAAATATTTTTGAGCATTTCGGCAGAGCCCCATACTATATGTTGGTTGATGTAAAAGATGGAAATACTCTGGATATAAGTTTCATTGAGAACCTGATGATTAGACATGAGGCTGGGGATATACCAAGGATGCTAAAAGCACATGGTGTTGATGTAGTGATATGTATGGGGATCGGCAGAAGAGCAAGAACATTTTTTGAGGAGTACGGAATATCCATAGTTGCGGGCGCTCAGGGGAACGCGCTGGAAGCGGTGAAGGCCTTCTTAGAGGGCAAACTTGTGGATAAGGAATACATACCAAAACGCAAGTGGCACCAGCTATATGGTGACTAAAAACAGAATCGATGTAGGTGTTTTGCCTCTTTGCCTTTGCCCCTTTTATTGGAAATTCTTTTCTTTTTGGACTGCCCTCCTTTTTGCTGGGTAGTTTTACTATTGGGAATAGGCTATGGGAAGCTTGAGGGCAGCGATCTGATTAACAAGACCTCAGGAGGGCTGAAAAAGGTACCAGCCAAAAAGGAGACAACATATTAGCTTATATACTATATGACCTCTCTAAACTTCTTTATTGCATATCTGAACTCTTCTTTTAGGAAACTTGGTGGGATCGGGGACTCTATCTGTCTCAATAGGAAGTCCACATCAGCGAGTTTACCTGCGAGTACGTAGTCCCTAGATATTCTATCCCTTATGCATGATGAGAGTATTGAGAAGAATTTCTCTACATTTCTCTCTATTCTCGCCCCTATCATCATTATTGATAGTCTCCTTATTGTGTCTTTTGACCTAATGTTTGTCCTCCAATAGATGAGTACCTTGTCCTTTGAGACTACTTTTAGTGAGTTAGCATCCAGTTTTTCTAGGGATAGTACCAGACTGTCTGGGATTTTTCCTATTGATGTTATCTTGACACCACCTATGACTACGGCTATTCCTTCAATACCAGAGAATGCCACGAAGAATGGTACTGTTGAGACAACAAAGACTATATGTAGCAGCAGGATCGTCAGGGTTGGTATTATTATGGCATTGAACATCAAGATATTTTCGCTTATACCGAAAAACAGGGACAGTACATATATAACCGAGGCAACAACAAATAACAGACTTTCGAATACTAGGGCTATACTCATTTTTTCCTCCCACCTAACAAGACCACCAAAACTACCTTTTAGACTCCTAATCTTCCTAACCATCACAGCCGCCAATACGAATACCTCAACGGACAACAAAAATATTATTATGTTCCTTACTGGTAATACCGTGTAGACGGGGCTTATCTGCTCCTCTGAGACAGAGAATACCTCTAGTGCCCCCAACGTAAACATTAACGAATTAATATAGTTAAGCCTAAAGCTACGGATCGTTATCCTATTAAGTTGAACAACGAAAAGTGTCATTCCCGCCAACGTTCCAGCTAGAAAACATCTGGCAAGTGCTGAGCTATTATACAGTATGCCAGACATCTTACAGATCATAGCAAGTACTGTGATCACTACAACAACTTTGAAATATACGAATAATGTTTCCCTAAATAGCAGTATACGTATCATAGCGAAAAAAGCACATATTATTGCTATACACATTGCTATTAACATTAGAAGCATCAATATCACCAACTAATCTCATCCATCTCCACAGTTTCGAGAAGATTTAGTAGCTCTTTCGCCTTCATGTTAAGCCTCCAGATCGCCATATCTGAACATATATTGGCGGAGCCATCAACAATGAGGATTCTTACCCTTGTATTTAGTTCCTCCTCTATCGTTCCAACTAGTCTCAAAATTTTCTCTCCACTTTCACTCACTGGATATATTCCACTTCTACTTATCTCCTCATCAACAGCTATATCCTTCATCTCTTGGAGCTCCCTAACGAAGAAAAAGACCCCAAGTAGTGATAGAGCTATCGGAGACATGCTCCACGTAACCATAGATAGTGCCACAAGTGACCCTATAAATCCAGCACTGAGGACCCCCCTTACCTTACTTACCCTGAATATGCCTTCTACTGTGGCCGACTCGATCAGTACCGCAATAAGTATACTGACCATTAGGCCTACATAAATGTTGAGAACATAGAGTATTACTAGAGGAGCAAGAAAACTCACCAAGAATTTCTCCTCAAAAGCAATCATTTTGGCGACCATATAGGCAAGTATTGAAAAGGACATCGAACATATTGTATAAAGAAGTGGAAAAACCAAACTAAGAATCTCTATTGATGTATCATAGTCAAAATATGCCAACGCCTCCGACAACACTATTAACGAAAAGAGTAGACCGAATAACCAGAGATTCCTTATCCTAGCGATTTTACCTATAGCAAAAACAAAGATCGATAAACCGACAACGATAGCGATAACATGCATCCCCATCTACCTCGCCAAAAATATCCTGAACCTTTCTCGGGTGGAGTTATAGAAGGCTGAGATGCCAGAAACTCTGCCGAATGATATTGACAAAACCCCATCTTTGATGTCACGTATCAGGTATGAATGCTCGGGGCTCCTCTTGATGAACTCTAATAGTTTCTTTTTGAGGACATCAAAACCCTCTGGTGCCTCCTCAACATATATACTCATTAGGGCCCCATTCCTATTCGGAGATACCACAACGATAAAGTTATTCGTCCCGAGAACCTGCTCTATTATCTTGCTCAGGGTTTGTTTAATAACTATCCCAGAAACACGAATTACTGGACTCGTGTATGTCTCCACAGCAACTGGCAGACCCAAAACCCTCCTCAGATTCCTACCCATAACATTCACATTACCATTAGTGATCTTGGCAACATCACCAAGAAAATAATTGGGCACCGCAAAGGCTGATGCCACCGTAACAACGATAGAGTATTCACCCGGTGAAATCTTATGGAGGAATCCCTCTGGTTTTTCTGGGAACTCAAACTGATCCCCAGTCAACCTAGTTGCCAAGTGAAAGCTACTTACATATATCGGCTTAACCATTGGCGGTGATATATAGTATGGGTTTTCCCTATCGATATACTCCCCTACACCACCAAGAAGCCCCTCAGTGGATCCATACATATTTATAACACGCATCCTCACACCAGCAACATCCATAACTTCCCTCACTATCGATAGGTATTCCTCCGTAAAGACGCCACCACCAGTAACAAAGGTTACCTCCTTATTAAGCCTATCAGGAAACTTCTTAAACATTCCCAATAGGTTTATTCCCGCTGGAAGCTCCCCAAATATCATGTCGTACTTTGCCTTAGTCCTCCTCAGGAACTTCTCCACATCAACTTCTCCCCTAGTAATTATATCGACTTTCTTTGATGCGAATTTTGCTATAAATACAAATCTCTGAGTTATTAGGCCTGGTTCAGCAATCGCCAAGATCCTATCTACATGATCCCTGTCTGTACCCAGAAGAGCTATTGCCACGAGTGTTGCCGCCATCCTCATAAGTATCTCCAGTGATTTCTTTGTTATAGGGAAGAACACCTTCTTAGGTTTTGTTAGGGATGTACCACTAGTATAAGCATACCTCAATATGTACTTCTTGAATGGCTGGAAATAATTCTCATCAGGATACTCTGGTGTAACTTTGACCTCAATAAGATCCTCAGGCTCCTCAACACTCAATAGTTCTGGGAAATACCTGCGGACAAAATCGGTCTCACGTATCGCCTCCCTGAAGTCACGCATCAATAGTTCCATTTGGGCATCAGGATTCATCATTGCGATCTCTTTCTGCTCTCTAATAAACCTCCTAAATGTTGACCTCCTAAATAACCTAAAAATCCAGGGATTCCTAAGCAATTTAAAAAGAGTTCTAAGCCCCGAGATCCCCCTCACCCTCGAAACCGGAGCCATATATACACAAAACATATTTCTAATAAAAATGACTTAGGAGGTTTTAATGAGAAATAGGATAGTAGCGATCAATATGAACCGATCTCATTTTTAAGTCAATACAACAAGATGATAGAAATTGATGATAAAATATGGAACAATTAACCATATAGTAGTCTCTGTATATTATAAATCGTTCGTATTATTGTTTGTTAGGATTGCTTCCCTATTCCACTTCTCTCCCACTTAGGTATACTTGTTTTATGTTCTGTGTTGATCCTCGAGCCACTATTGCCGTTATTGGGTCGTCTATGTATGATACATTTGGTTTTGATAGGTCAAAAATTATGAGGTCTGCTTTGTATCCCTCGGCTATACATCCAGTTTTTAGTGATAACCTCTTTGCTGGTGTTGTTGTTACGCTCTTGAGCAACATCTTTAGTGGTATAGTTATGCCCTGTGTCCTTGCTATGCGTATTATGTAGTCGAATTCCCTAAATATGTTTGGGGAGTTTATCATTATGTTGTCTGTTCCTATCCCGAACTCTATCCCATACTTCAATACCGAGGCTATTGGAGGGATGTGGCCAAAGTATCCATTCGCTCTCGGGCAGAGAACCACGAAAGATTTTCTTGTCGATAGGAATCTTAGGTCTCCCTCATCGGCATATGTTATATGTACTATGAAATCTGGGTCTAAAAGCCTTACTCCTCTAACTATGTCACTTGTTCCATGCCTCTCTATACTCTTTTGCCTCTGCCTTGGTGTTTCTGAGGCGTGATACGCAACTATTTTGTTGTACTTTTTTGCGTACTTATTGACCCGTCTGAGGTACTGATCATCATAGTGGTTTATTGAGCTTAGGCCTATTCCATCAGATACCGCCAGTATCTCTCCTATAGTCGCCCCATCTGGTCTGCCGAGTATTATTGCGTTTATGCCCGTACCAGCTATCGCCTCCCTCAGTACCTCTACTCCACTAGACCCTCCTTCCCTGAAGTCCACAAATGTTGTTATCCCGCATCCCAACATTTCTCTTATTGCTGTTCTTATACCATCAATAATCTCATCTTTAGAGGCTTCTCTCAGTATTCTATGCTTTAGGCCATCGGGTGGGGCAACGGCCTCCTCTACTGATAGTCCATATGCCTTCTCTTTCGCTATACTATCGGCTATGTGTGTATGCATGTTTATGAACCCTGGAACAATAACACTGTCCTCGAAGTATATATCGATATGTACTGGTTTTGACTCATAGATCCTCGTTATAACACCATCAGTAATCCTTATATATGCCCTTATTGGTCTCAGGTCCTCCCCCACGAGGACAAGGTCCGCTCCAATAATCAGTTATGATCCCTCCAGCCTATTTTTCCCTTCTCCTTAGTGGTATGTACATCCCGGTGAACTTGCCTACACTCCTAAAGCCCATTTTCCTATAGAAGCCAATAGAACCCCTATGCTTGCTATGTACTATGACAAATGCGAACCTAGCCCCCTTCCTCTTGAGTCTGTCAAGTATCTCGTTGACCAACATCCTGCCTATGCCACGTAGGCGGTATTCCGGCAGGACTCCCAGATGATATATTAGTGCGAAGTTCCCCGAGTACATCGCCATTACTGTTCCAACCACGATGCCATCTACTTCCGCTACTAGGAAGAGGTCGGGATTCATCCTATAGAACTTCGTGATGTCCTCCTTATTGTCCATGTACCATACATAGAGGCCACATTTCTTCCACAGTTTTATGCATGCTCCATAGTCTTCAGGTCTATATTCTCTTATGGTTACCTCTATCTCCAAGGAGACACCTAGTTTATAGCTATTTGGTGAGAAATACGTCTAGGCCTGTCCGTGGCTTTTTCCCTTTGAGTATTCTCTCGAAGAATACATCCCTTATTGGTTTGTATACCTCATTATAGAACTTCTGCTGGTTCAACAATACGTTTTTTGGGAAGCTTTTTAGGTATTCTAGTGCGGCTTGCCATGCCTTCTCGTATGGTATTATCGTGCTTATTTTTTCTGCTATCTCCTTGTCGAAGTCCTGTGGTAGTTGTTCCTTATCCCCAATTATGAACCAGCCCCTATCGGACAGGAATGCTCCCTCGTCTCCAACATAGACCATTTTCTTCCCCTCCTTTGTTGTTGCGTATTCCACCTCTTTCTCTACACCAGTGAGTTTTCTCCTAAATACCCTACCCCTAGCATGCCTCTTTGCCCAAGCATAGAATATTGCCCTGTTCAGCCCGAAGGATTTTGCCTTCTTTATGTCGCCGGTCAGCAGATAGTAGCGGGCTGCTTGGAGTAGCGCCATTACTTGGAACCTCCCAACCTTAACTGGGCCCCTCCTCCTTGTTTTTCTCTCAACCTTTACTGGTTCATGCTGGACCACCGTTCTTATCTCCCCAACCCTCTTGAGGTATCCGCCAACCTCCTTGATTGCTATCCTCGCTAGCTCATCGGCCTCGCCCTCCTGGAAGATCCTCCAGTCGGGGTTGTGCTTCATCTTGTTTGGGTCTGCCCACTCAATGTTGAAATCGTCTATCTGGTTTGGCTTGAAGCATACTGCTGCATAGTCTAGGAATTTGTGTAGGGATAATGGTACCGTGAATACCCTCTTTAGGTCTACTTCGTTTTCCACTTTCAGCGGTCTCTCCCCACCACTCGTGGCTTTCATTACCTCCAGTATTTTGTCCTTACACCTCTGGAGGATATAGTCCACGATTGAGTACGCTATGTCGAGTGGGTTATATTTTTCCCTGAGCTCTCCAGATATTGCCCTCTCATGTATATGGATGTGGATCCCCCTTCCAGACCACTTAAGATATACGGATTTTGACAATCCATAACGGTCAAGCTCCTCCAGTATTATCCTCGCAACATCAACAATCCTCTCCCAATACTCGACAGATCCATCAATGTCCCATATGGGGGTACAGTACTGTATATTGTTTGGATCATCAATGGACTCTCTCGAAATGTTAGAATATATGTTTATAGATGCGTAGAATGTCCTAGGCCCAATCCCCTTAAAGCGACTGAGGATGGCTCCAATGTCCTTCTCGCTGGATATTGTGAGTGGTGGTCCAGTCTTGCTCCAGTACCTAACAAAGAACCCTGCCCCATTAGCCTTAGCGAAAACCGCTATCCATCTCCCTCGGGAGTAGTCAGCGATTTCCCTCCTGACTATGGGCAGAGAATAATACTTTATAACATCCACCTTCTCCGACAAAATATACACCATATGACTATCCATTAATAAGAATATATTTCATATATTTGTTATGGCTGGATATAGGGGTATGGATGTGTGATACATGCTGGGTGGAACACTACGCATTGAGAACTATAAATCGGTAAAAAAGCTAAGTATTGAGCTTTCTAGAGTTAATATCTTTATTGGAGAACCAGCGACAGGTAAGTCAAACATTCTTGAATGTATTGGTATCCTTTCCTTCCTATACCTAAATAGTATCGGTCTCTCTCTCCCACTCAACTACTTTGTTAGATTGGGGGGATCTCAGGGACATATTTTTTGTAAAAGATACCACACAGAGTATCAACATAGAGCTGGAGGCATATGGCTGGAGTGTATCTGTCAATATTCACCGTGAGGACAAAAACTACCTTATATCTATTGGGAATAGAGAAATAATAATAAAGAGGAATAGACGCGGATACTATGTTCTTGATGGTGATTTTAGAGATAGAATACCACCAATATATTATTATAATTTCTCCCTGAGAGAGTTGCCACCCAGAAAAAAGTTTGAGAGAATAGACATTCTTCTTCCACCAAGCGGCATAAACCTCCTCCATATCATCAGAGAGTATGGAGAGCTTAGGGAGATTATCGGGGATTTCTTGAACAGTAGAGGCCTCGAACTTCTCCTAAAAATGGGGACTGGAGAACTAGCAATCCAAGGCCGGGTCGGTAATATCGTGTTTGAAATACCATTATGGCTATTATCTGACTCTTTATTAAGACTCTTTGTTGTTCTGGCAATAAGATACATATATAGAAATACCATATTTGCCCTAGAGGAACCAGAATCAAAATCATATCCATACTATACAAAAGTTCTTGCCGAGCAAATAGCCCTAGACCATAAAAACATTTACCTCATATCAACACATAACCCATATCTATTGCTACCACTAGTAGAAAAAGTGAGAAAGGACGAGGTAAAGATATTCCTAACATCAGTAAGGAATTGCGAGACATCTGTTCAGGAGCTTAGTAAGGAGCAGATAGAGAGGATACTTGGGGGAGAAGTAGACCCATTCATATCCATAGAGGACCTCCTCTATGAGACATAGAATTATCGTTGTTGAGTGTAAACCAGACAGGGAACTGGCACGGTAGGTGCTTAATAGGGTAAAATAGGGACAAAAGTACTCCATAGGGCACATAAGGGTGGGAAAGGTATGGTTCTAGACGTAGTACAGAGAAATATCAGCACACTAGCAATAGTTGATGAAGATCCAGACGCCCCTAAACACCCAATCTATAGGGAACTTAGACACATATATGGATCCCGTCATCTAAACATATATCAATATGTCGAGACAAACAGTATTATCATAGAGATTAGGCCCCGTTTGGAGGGATGGCTTCTAGCGATGATCAATGAGACAAAACAAACTATGCATATAAGGGATGAGGGTTTTCTCCATGCGCGACTATCGGCGAAAACCAAAATATGTTCTAGTCATTCTTGAAAACGCTTGGAGCCGAGGAAGCAGAATCCTTCGTGAGTTCTTGGATAATATATCAAAATACATAAAAATGAGCAAAAACACTACCCATTAAGGTGCAGACGCAAAGTATATGTAGGTATACTTTTTTCGGTGCCAAGCTTTCATGTAGACAGCGACACCC
This sequence comes from uncultured Nitrososphaerota archaeon, assembly GCA_964628995.1. GTDB lineage: Archaea > Asgardarchaeota > Njordarchaeia > Njordarchaeales > Panguiarchaeaceae > Panguiarchaeum. Next base: position 21,078 of record CAZVPA010000017.1, read on the forward strand.
ATCCTTACGACATATGTTTCGATGCAGGAGAGATCATGTAAAAAACTTACTTGGAAAAATAGTGTTATGATTTGATGCCGGTTATTGTTCTTCCTCATAAAGGCTTTCGATTCCCTCCTCTATTTCTAGGAAGTCTTCGTCGACTAGGACTTGAGGTTCTCCCTCTTCGGTGATCCTTCTTTTAGTCCTTTTTTTCTTTATCAGGGCTATCACCATTATTAACGATAATGCTAGGTATACTATTACTTCAGCACCTATGACCCTTACTTCTTGTAGGAGTTTTTTCTCCACACTTGTTTCCTGTTGTTTTTCAGTGAATATTACTATGGAGTCACACCCCATATTCCCAGCCAGATCCCATACTCTCACCATTACTATGTTTGTTGTGTCGTTGAGTATTATTGATATGTTTGTGCCGTCGCATAGTATGGCTATTACCTCCCCATTCACTAGGATTTCTATCCTCCCAATACCAGTATTGTCACGGACAAACCATCTCAACATTACTTCCCGTTGAACAGTAGTGCCGTTTGCTGGTTCCAGTATTTTTACTACAGGACTTATCCTATCAACAGTAATTACTACCAAGCCCTGATCAATATTCCCAGCCCTGTCAAGTACCATGACCCTAACAATGTTGTCCCCATCGATCAGATCTATGTATATTGTTCTATTAGTGGTTTCCATTACCTCACTATTCGACGATACTATTATCCTATCAATAGCCATGTTATCCCAAACATCCAGCCTAAGCTGTATTCTTGTATTATTTATCACCGTGTTGTTCTGGGGAGACAGTATTGTGAGTTCTGGTGGCGTGATATCGACATTGATCACATATTTCTTCTCCAGTACACAGCCCTCCGTATCCACAACGGTGATCACTATGATGTGTGTTCCCTCAGCGAGATGGAGGGATACATATGAAAGCACTACCTCTATTTCTCTACCATCTACATATAGGTGTTGCTCTGATATTTCCCCATTAAATAGTGTCCAGTTTATTTCTAGGTAACCACTATTAATGTAGCTATTGTTTGATATTCCATGAACAATCAGTTTTGGTGGGGCATCAACCACTATCCTTGATTCTGCCTCCCCAGTGTTCCCAGCAATATCCGTACAGCTTATTCTCACGACATAATGGCCATCTGTCAGATTTACATATATGTACCCACTACCATTTGTTGATACGAGCAATGAGTCATTTATATACACATATACTATGTCTATACCACTCAGGTTTTCACTAATATTCCATGATACCAATACTGTCGTGTCATTTAGTATGGATCCATCACTAGGATAAACATGTATTATTGGTGGAGTAATATCCACAACCAGTATGGCTGTCCCCCAAACAGTATTGCCAGCATAATCTTTCACCGTTATATTTATTATCCAGATACCCTCCTCAAGGCTTATCGTCGCGTGATTGTCCCTCCCCTCATACATCAATGTCCCATTGGCAAATACATGATATGTCATTATTCCAGTACCATTATCGGTGGAGACCCACGACAACACCACTGTAGTATCATTATAGGCCTTCCTACTCCATGGCAAATCTAGGGTTGGTGGGATCGTATCTATGGTCACTATTGTATAGTTCCAGAAATATTGATTATCCGTATCAACTATTGTTATGTTGAATTTTCCATCATTCAGATACAATGTTGTCCTCCCAACCGAAGCATCCAGAGTGGCTTCCTGCGTACCATTGACGAGTATGGCTAGAGTATCTATATACATTACTTCCCACTCAACTACAATTTCTGCTGATGATATGTTCTCACCGTATTCTGGTTTTGTTATCCAGATCTTCACGACGAATATTGTTATGTTCTTGACGTCTGAATTGTTGGCCATATCATAGGCCTTGAGGGTTATGGTATATCTCCCGGGATCCAGCACTAGTATTTCTGACCCATTCGCCCCATTTATTATGCTTCTCAGGGAATCATTTGTGTACAGTTCTACCCTCGATATTTCACCAAAGTTATCTGTTGTTTCCCAGGATACCTCAACTTCACACCTATGCCTACTGTTGTTTGCTGGGGCAAGTATGGTTATTGTTGGTGGTGTGAGATCAACAAATACCATTATTGTGTCTGACGCTGAACGGTTAGCCATATCGTATGTTGTTATAGTGATCCTATGCTTGCCCTCCGCGAGTGTTACTCTTATACTCTCATTGTATACTGTGTACTCGTCACCATCGATGTTTATTCTTGTGTGGGAGATTCCGCATTGGTCTGTGGCTCTCCAGGATATCACTAGTGTGTTCTCTCCATGAAAGGAGTTGTTTTCTGGTGATAATATTGTTATTGATGGCGGACCGGTATCGATGTAGAAGACTAGGCATTTCTCCACATAGTTTCCAGCGACATCAACTATTCTTACTCTCACAATATGTTGTCCGTCATCTAGGTCTAGTGATATGTTATCCTTGTATATTTCAACATAGCTATTATCATCTACCCTTATGTATCTTTCTGCAACACCATAATTATCGCTTGATTCCCAAGAGATCACAACTAGGTTCTCCACGAATACCGTATAGTTATCGTGATTGAACACTAGTTCTGGGGGTACATCATCAATACTGACGATTATTCTTGAGCTGGATGCTAGGTCTACGGCATCTATGGCCACTACTTCCACTATGTAGTCTCCAGACTCTAAGACAGATATGTTGTACTCCGTAGTGTTGCCAGGTAGCTCAGCAATGGGAGAATCATTTAGATATATCCTAAATAGTACTATCTCGAAGTTATCGCTCGCATCCCACTTAATAGTGAACTCTTTGGAGACAAAGGAGTTGTTTTGGGGTTCATATATGTTTATTGATGGCGGCACAGTATCTATCTTAACAAAAACCCTATCCATACTGGTATGATTCATAATGTCATATGCCATAATAACAATCTCATGTTGACCATCGGAGAGACTCAGACAATATTCGCTATATGAACCATCAAGCTCCACATATTTTTCGTCATCCACATATATCTCGAATTTCTCCACCCCAAAATTATCCGTGGCGCTCCATCTTATGTAGAGGGATGTGGAATTATGGTATGTATCGTTTTCTGGATATGTTATCTCCACTGATGGGGGTGTCGTGTCGACATGGACAGTGATTGTTGCTTCTCCAGTATTGCTGGCAAGGTCATACGCCCTCACACATACTGTGTGGTTTCCATCGGACATATTCACGGGAATTGAGCCTTCCCAATCATAGGATATAGCCACCAGAGAACCATCAAGATATATTTCTATGTGGTCTACACACCTATCATCTGTGGAGTTCCAACCAATCATCACCGTGGAGTTGTCATGATAGCTATCGTTCTCTGGTTCGATTATCACAACTTGGGGGTTCACGGTATCCACAACAAATTTCCTGATTACAGTCTTATAGTTCCCCCAGTAATCCATGGCCGTTATGTTTAGGTAGTATGTACCATCGGATGATAGGTCTATTGTTGTTGACCCTAAACCCTTCTGTGTTGTCCAGTAGTATATTGTTCCATTAATGCTGACAGTAAGATTAAAGAGTTGAGAATTATCAGAAACATTCCACGAAACACATATCGTCCTTGAGTTAAGGTATTCTTCGGCTTCTGGATTAATGATCTCTATGTATGGAGGATCGAACTCAGGGCCATCCTCTATCAGATATGGATTATAGACATAGTCTAGTGAGAAGTCATAGGGAATACTCAGATGTGTAGCGACGGTATATGCGGGATCGAGAAACCAATCTCCCTTATATACAGCACCATCATCACCATCATCCATGCCCCACGGAGGATTAGCCGCATCGGCAGTATTCGTATCCCCATCGAAAGCCTCTGGTATTGGGTTCACAAAACTATATCTGGCACCAGAATATGTAAATGGTTTATCATACATGTGGCCATCACCCATATCATATCTACGGGGCCAAAGAGACCTCATTATCGGTATCAGGGAATATGTCACGTTTTGGTCATCACCATACTCTGGATAATCAGTAGCATTATTGCAGAAGCGATACACTACCCCATCACCACCAGGGAAGTCGCTTCCATCCCAAGCATATACCCCATGGCCCTTTGCCTCAATAAATACTGTTGGTCTACCATCATTAAATATTACACCACCATCAACATCGTCAGAGTTGGAGCCTATATTGGAGTCATTAGTATATTGGTAGAAGTCAAGATGCGCCCTTGTCTCCATAAGTAGGAACTCCCCATATCTCGAGCCATTCTTTGCCACGACGACCATAGCCCCCTCCATATCATTTTCGTGCTCTCCAAGTCCAGCATCGGGAATATCATTCCAGTCCCGTGGATGGTAGAACATGTAGAAGATGAAGTAGTGTGTGTCTGTCTCGATTACTGCATAGTATACATATGCCCATATTTGGTCATAATTATCGAGATTCTCCCAGTTATTGTTCCCTATCCAGTCACCATCAAAATTGAACCGTGTAATATAGTCTCCTTTATAGTATGTGCTGTCAGTATCCTGATATATTACTGGGGCCCACCTGGAAGCGATCCAGAAGTAGGGGTCACGCCATCCCAATTCCACAGTATCGGCTTGGAGAATGTGGAGTTTCTCTGCTTCACCATGTTTTGCTTTGATTGCGATTTCTGCTGGGCCTGTCATATACCTTGGGGCCCCTCTATTTCCATCAGTATTGATATATGGCCGGACCCCAAAAATATCATGCATTATTATGTTTGGAAGCACCAGTATTATCAGTATCGCTACCCAACATGTCCTACTCAATAATACTCGCCAATACGTAGACCCTACCGCCAAAGGGGCAGAAAACATTGGAAACCAAAAAGACTAAAGGTAATGCCAAAGTATATGGAATAATTACATATATAAATGACAATGAACCATCATAATACTTGAACACTATGAAGGTCCCTAGTTGGCAGAGCCTTCCATATTATTTCCCTATAATCAGTGATTTTTGCTCATAGGACATACTATCTATAAGCAGCAGTAATGACGCAAAATCATGGTCAATAGTCCTAGAGAGACCATACTTTTTCAGTGATATTCTACTACATGACAACATATTTTTGTTGTTTTTCCTATAACATTTTGGTCGTATGGTGTATATAATGCTCGTGATAAGGGCAGAGGTTCTATATGATGGGTACTCTGTGAGGAAGAATAAATACATCGTAATCGATGAGAATAAAATAGTGGATGTGACTGATGAGAGACCTGATGCTGATGTTGCATTTAGTGGTGTTGTCACACCAGCATTTATCGATGGCCATAGCCATATCGGAATGGTTAGGCATTCAGAGCCTTCCGCTGAGAGTGAAGTTAATGAACAGGCGGACATTTTTGTCCCAGACCTCGACCCTCTCGATAGTGTATATTTCGATGACAAATACTTCTCTGAGGCTGTAGAGTTTGGGGTACTATATTCATGCATAATGCCTGGAAGTGGTAATCTGTTGAGTGGTAAGGCCGTCATAATAAGGAATTATGCTAGGAACAGGGCCGAGGCTCCGGTGAGGGATATAGGGTACAAGATGGCTCTGGGCTTCAATCCTAGGTCAACATACAATTTATGGCGTGGTAAGAGGTTCCATACGAGGATGGGTGTATATGCATTACTCCACAGGATGTTCCATAGGGTCATTAGGAAGAAGAAAAAGATCATGTGGAGGATAAAGATGTATGAGAAGAAACTGAAGAGTGAGCTTAGGAAAGGGAGAATAACGATAGAAGAGTTTGAGAGAGATATGGCTGAGTTGCGCGAGGTGCTGGAGATGGAGTTGACGCCTCCAGATAGGGCAGTTCTGGAGCTTCTTGAAGGAAAGAAGGTGGCGAAGGTGCATGTCCACAAGGAGGACGATGCTATTTTCTTGGTCAACATAGTCCAGAGATATGGGATTCGGGCAATAGCAGAACATCTATGTGATGTACATAGGAGGGAGCCGTTTAGTATGTTGAAGGATAATGGTATCCCCATAATATATGGGCCATTGGATTCTCTGGCATATAAGACGGAGCTCAAGCATGAAACATATAAAAATGTGAAGTACCTAATAGAGTCTGGGGCAAAATTCGCGCTCATGTCGGATCACCCAGTAGTTCTTGTTAGGAACCTGTACCTACAACTCAGATACTTCCTGATGTATGGGTATGACGAGGCAAAGGCAATATCGATCATCACGAAGAATGCTGCGGAAATACTAGGTATAGATGATATCCTCGGCACAGTAGAGCCAGAAAAGTGGGCAAGTATGGTGGTGTGGGATGGAGATCCACTATATTTGAGGTCAAGACCAATAGCGGTAATAGGGGAAGGAAAGATATTATATGAGGAATAAAGTCATCCTTATGTGAGTTATTATAAAAATATGGAGTTCCCTTAAGGTATCATTGATGAAAAATAGTGACATTTTTTGGCTAGTTAGATCTCTCTAGAGTTTATATAATCCATATAGACTTTTTCACACATTTTCTTGGTTTTAGAAAAAGCTACCTATTTTTCATCAAGTTATTGTATCTCCTCCCTACGTCTCGTCTCAATTTCTCTACGAACTATTACTCTGAGGGCTATCGCTGCTGCTAAGGCGAGGCCTGCTCCCTTAACCCCCTCCCATAACCATCTCTTATACATCTCAACTAGGACATCACAATCCTCCAAAGTTAGATCATCAATTTTTCCCTTTTCAATTTTTTCAATGACCTCCAGCTCCCTCCTAGTAACCTTTATCTTTTTCGGGTTTATGGCTTCTAGAACGGACTTTAGGCCAGTCTGGTATCTTGATAAGATTCGTGATATTGTCATTTTTTCCTCAACGCCTATCACTCCTTTGTAGGACATGAATTCTAGTACTATCTCCTGCATTCCTTGTGAGCCTTCAAGAAGAGTAATACCAAGCTTCTTCAGGGCGTCCTTAGTCGCCATCCTCCTCTCGACCTCAGCAAGACGCCTCGCAAGCTCATTAA
>CAZVPA010000018.1:0-28031 GCA_964628995.1 uncultured Nitrososphaerota archaeon
CCCCCTCCTCGGATCCGGCATTCCACCAATACACTACCTAATTTCATTTATAAATGTTGTTGAGGTTTTATTGGTGGGTGTAGTCAAAATTATGTATAATATCCAACGAAAGGATGGCTATTTAAATATTGGATTTTTGTTGTATTATACTGGAATGGCTGGCTGTGGGAGGGGAGGCGGGGGGAGGCCCACAGCCAGCAGAGTGCCCGCCATCTCATCTCCCCAACCCCAAATGAGATGGCGGGAGAAGAATTTGAGTCCGACATTGAGCAAATGGTAGAGAATACAATAAAAGATGTTGATCCAATAGATATTGGAGAATCCCCTGACCTGTATACTAAGTATCCCCCCGAATACCCCTCTGAATTTGGCAGACTAGTATCGGCGTTTGACGTACTCATTAGATTTGTTCGTGAATACAAAGTGGAAGTTATGATCAGAATGAATGGAATTGCCATAATACTCAAGCCAACAGAAGAATAGCACTACCATGCGTGTTCCAAGTATTATTCCATTTTCTTTTTTTGTTTCCAGATGTAGCTATCATAACATGAAGACTATCTGTTATATTCTCCAATGAATAACCATACGTATTGGGATAAAATCCTTATAACAGATCAACAGATTTTAATATTAGCCTTTCAAACAATTTACCCCCAATAGAATCCGCAACGCTCTGTTTTGGGATCAGAATTTAAAAATACGGATTGTTTGGATACATGGAGGCCGTAGATATAGAGGATACGGCATAACACGCAAAGGAATAAACATTCTGGCTAAGCATGGACTTATCTAGTTGTTCCTTTTTCCTTTTTTCTTTTCCCAAATAGTATCCTCCTAATTCTTCTGCCATCCTCAGTAGTTAGGTCAATATACTCGGATATGGGGAGCAGACCCAATGTATGCTCATCAACCCATCTAGCCATCCCCTCATCAACGAGGTACTGGAATACCATCCTGACACTATCACCATCAAGCCCAAACCTCCTCTCCATATCCTCGACGGTTATTTTTCCATCCTGAAGCAAAACCCCAAAGAATGCTCCCGCCAGTGCCTCCAGATCGGTCTCCCTCCTCACCCATATGTACTTCCTCGGCCTATCCTGAATCCTCATTAGTATTCCTGCATTCGTTATCATTTCTATGAGTTCCAATGCCCTCCTAACACTCTCATACTTTATTCCGGTCATCTCAGCGATCATCGGTATTGTTATTGCCTCATCAGAGGCCTCCTTCAACGCCCCCAATACCTCCTCCACAATCTCAAAGATGCTCCTCCTCACCAACCAGATCACCGATGTAGTGTAGGATATTTTATCCATTAAAAAGGATATCCTAATAATGGATTATTGCTATCCTATTTATCGGCCTGTGTAGTGGGGTTCCATATTGTGTAGAACATTTCTCCCAGCCCCGGTTTTTGTCTGCCGATACTGTGTCAGTAAGTACCATGAATGTCCCACATCTTGGTTTAGGCACATGCACCTTGACACTATGACTCCGCTCCTTCTGTATGGTGTGTTTCTTCACGTTTTTTGATCCGCGGTGTGGGCAGTATATTCCGTTTGCTCACATTATTTTCTCTGGTATTCTAGGCATCTTTTCTCGTCTGGTAGGAGCAACTCTATTCCTTCTGCTGGGCCTGCTGGTTTTAGTTCTGGTAGTTGTGGCATCAATCTACTCGCGTATTACATCGATTATAGGCTCTAAAAGTCATTTATAAGTCTTTTTTGGTGTATATAGTCTAGCAACAATCAATCGGGGAAGAGGGATAGAGTATATGCTGAGGGGATCCTATCCTCAACAATATTGTTTCGTGGGGTTATATTCTTGTCCCTTGCCTCTCGAAGGTCTATATCCGCATAGATTATTTCTTCGTGAGTTCTACTAGCCATAGCAACTATCTCTCCCTTAGGACTGACAATTATCGATTGACCAGTAAATGATAGGTCCCCTTCAATCCCTACCCTATTGGCCGAAACTATGTATACCCTATTCTCCAAAGCACGTAGCGGACTCATCCTTTGCCAATAAGGAAGGACAAGATTCACTGGATGTGCTATTACCTCCGCTCCTTGGAGCATCAAGCTCCTTGCGGCCTCGGGAAAAATCCAGTCAAAGCATATCATTATACCCACGCGTGCTCTACCTATGTCAAACACGTAGTATCTATCCCCCCTCTCGAAGATATCTTTCTCCCTCATAAACAGGTGAACCTTCCTATACTTACCAATATAACCGCTAGGACCAACAATAACGGCAGAATTATAGAGATTCCCCCCATCTAGCTCATTTATTCCACAAACAATATACATATTGTACTCCGCCGCACTCTTCTCAAGAATTCCCACTGTTGGACCACCGGGAATAACCTCGCTGGCCTCTAGCGCCTCTTTGCGACTACTAAAATTATAGCCCGAATTTGCCAACTCAGGTAGAACAACAAGATCTATCTCATATCTATGTGCCTCCTCAAGAAAATGCACAATCTTCTTCCTATTGGCCTCCAAATCCCCTAGTAGAGGTCTAAATTGTATTGCTCCAACTCTTAGGATCGTCATGCAAGACACCAAATAAAGTATCTTTTTCCCTAATTTTTGATGATGACAATGTTCACATTCATTCTTGCTGATGCACACCTAGAACCAATACCACGAAAACTATGGAGACATCCCTCTGTTAGGACATGGAGCAAATTCCGCAATAAGCATCCAAGCAAAATGATTCTTGACCAGACACTATTCTATTCCGCAGTAAGGAGCGACCCTGAGCTAAGAGAACGTGGACGAGTAGACATACTGCATAGAGCACTCCTAACAATCATTGACTCCGAGCTCTGTAGGTCTGGACATATACGAAGCATCATAATCCACACGATAAGAAACGAAACATACATAGTTAACCCAAAAACAAGACCCCCAAGACACTACTTCAGGTTCCTAGGACTCATGGAAAAACTACTAGCAGAAGGAATAATAGCCTCACCAGACGGAAAAATACTCATTACAAAGGGAGAAAACATAGAAACAATAATCAAACAAAGATTAGAATACATAATAGGACTATCAAGAAGGGGAAACAGAGTAGACTTGGAAGAATACATCAAGGAAAAAACACATACGTATAGCACCATAGCGTTCGTGGTGGGGGCATTCCCAACTGGCTACTTCACGGAACAAACACAACGAATCATAGACGACCTTATAAGCATAGGAGAAAAAACATACACAACATCATACGTACTATGCAAAATAATAACAACATGCGAACGAATACTACAAGTATAAACCAGAACACCCCAAGTTTCGAGAAGATACACTAGTTTATCTCCTAGACATATTTTTGCTTCAGTATAGAACTTTCTGTATTGTTTATCCCTTGTGGACAGCCTCCATACTAATGGAGACCGTCCACTGAGGTAGATTATCCTATCCTCAAGTTAGACTTTCCTAGCTAGGCTCTATGAAGCCTACACCAGCATCCAGTCAGTGGACGGTCTCATACTAATGAAAAAACTTAAAAACAACCAAAACATATACTATATAGTACGAAAAAGGCGGGGTAGCGCAGCTGGTTAGCGCAGGGGATTGCAGTACGTGTGTTGTACTGCGTACTGCTTGTGGTTGTCAAAAATCCCTGTGTCGCGGGTTCAAGTCCCGCCCCCGCCTCCATTCTGCTATATAAAAGTCCAACTTTTCGATTTTATCGGAATTTAAATCCGCTGTATCAAAACTAGTGCATAATATGTTCCTTCATGCCTTCTTTGTTATTTTGTGTCTTAGTAGTGTCCATGGTATTAGTATTTTCATGGGCATGTTTGTGTTTGTTCTTGAGTATACTATTGCATGTCTTGTTGGTAGGTTCATGAGTGTTGTTTTGTCTATGGGAAGTTCCATGAATTTTTTGAGTGTTTTTATTTGTAGTGGTGTTAGTCCGAATAGTGTGTATGTGTTTACGGTTTTTAGTATTCTTGGGTTTAGGTCTTCTGGGCTTTGTGTTGAGAATTCTATTCTTAGTCTGAATTTTCTTCCTTCTCTTGCTATTCTCTCCACCCAGGATACTGTTCTTAGTACCCATTCCTTTTCGTTTATGTCGTAAATGAACCTTGGGAAGTAGTTATGTGCTTCGTCTATTAGGAGCATTGTTGGAGGATATGTCTCGTTGTAGTCAGTGAGTTTTGCCCTTGCTAGCTTACTTATTATGTGCATGACGATTATTCTTCTGGCTATTATTGAGGGTACTGAGTTCACCCTTATTATGTTTACTCTTTTCGGGACGAGCATTTGTGCTATGTCTATATCGACGACATTCTCTACATCAAATATCCCTTCCTCCAGTATTGATGCGATGCGTCGCAGTATTGCTTCCCGGGTCGCCTCGCTAACCATTTCTTTGGATAGGTTCGCGTTCTCGAGCCACCTATAGAACTTCTCAAGTGTGTTGTTTTTCCCCTTATAGACACTCCTAAATCTCCTTACGAGCTTTGGTAGAACATAGTAGCCTTGGGGGGAGAGAGCAGGTAAATAGTATTGAAGAAAACTAGAACTTATGTTCTTGAATTTTATTGTGAAAAATCTCGTCCCGCTATCCGCTTCCTCAAGATCTTGCTTTTGATAATACTTGGTAGTGGGTATCCATACTACTAGGTCCCTTATTTGGGTCGGTTTCACCCCAATGTCGTCCCATAATTTGATGTCAAACTCACTAGGTTTTACTGGATCAATATCCCTTATTGGTGGTTCAGATATCATTGAGTACTCATTATGCGTATCGATTACTATTACTGCCCCATTCACAAACTCGACAAAATTATATATGTCATTCTTGCACTTGGCTGTTTTCCCTTTACCTGTTGTTCCAGTTACGAGCTCGTGCTCAAAGAGAGACTCATACCTCATTCTGTAGGGTATAAACCTACCAGTTTGGGGGTCCTGAAGAACCTCATCACCAAACATTAGGACGCCGTAGACGGCCCCCTTGTTAGGTAGACCGTAAATAAAGTTTGCAATCCTTTGTGATGGAATATATGCTGGAGCCCTAATATGTGGAGCAAAATTAACATCACCCTTAATTAATTGACCATCCCCAAATTTTTTAATCGTACATATCGGGTCGATCCCCACCAGCGGTACAAGCTCCAAAAATTCTGTATCGCCAGCCTCTATTAGCTCCGATGTTAGTACATTACGTATCTCGGCCACATCTCTATCCACAAGCTCATGCCACGCCACATCATACCCCATCATCCGAACAATACCCGCGACATATTCTCCATGAATATAATCAAATATTAGGAGTGGGAAACCTAAGCGAATTTTTGATGCCCACTGGGAGAAAAGTCTTATCCAGAGGAGCTTTGATGTATGCGCATTGCCTACATGAACCGATAGTTTTTTTGGAATCACAAGATATCCAACTTCCACACAACCCTCGAGCCAGGGCGAGGTGATATCTACCTTCCTTCCCGTATCGCTTCTACGTGTGAGTAGTCTCAAGCTTACCTCTCCTAGGAAATCGCTTTTTGTTTTTCTGACATCCCTCTTTTTTTCCCTGGTGATGACTATATAATTATCCAAGCTCGTCATTGGCTCCACACATTAAGAAACTTTCCCCAACGCCGCTGGTTGAATGTCAGGAAATCTGGGAAACCATTCTCCCTAAGCATCCGGAATATCTTGAATGCTATGTATCTGCGTTCATCCTCTGAGAATCTAGCTATGAAGTCCGCACGGCCAACAACATAGCTAAAGCCGTTCCCCATTGCAAGATCAGCCGCAATAATGTTGAGGATGTCGTCAATACCATACTCCTCGAGCATCCAGTATGGAAATTCATACCTCAAAAGAACCCTTAAGTCTGTCTTCACATAGAAGAATACTGGCTTGAGATCCCGTGGAATCCCCCTAACAAATCTATTATCAAGCAAAAACATCGACGTCCTCATGTTGGGTCTAAGATAATATGAAAGAACATCGGCATCCGTCAGAGAATCCATCTTCGTACCTTTTAGGAGTCTTGAAGAAAAAGGATTCTTCACTACCCTTATACACATTATTGCCCTATCACTCAGTGATTTTATTGTTGAATATTGTTTTCTGAGATGCCTACGCGTATACATTGGGCCGTCCCAGAAGACCACGTCGATCGCCGATCCATACTCCTCAGCAATCTCCCTTACCGTTGTTGACTCCACATAGAATAATACTTCCCTCATCTTTTTCCTTAGTTGCTCCTCTATACGGCCTCTACTTCTCAGTACCGAGAGAATGAACCTCCATATATTCCTAACACCAAACCCAGCATAATCCCTCATAGGAAAAGAATAAACACCAGATCTCGCAACAATTATCCGGAATGGATATAGCTTGAGAGAAAAAACACCCCCATCTACACCAACAATATTCCTTCCCTTCAGGATACCTAATGGTTTGACCTGAGGCATCCTCTTTATGATGCTATCCTCCAGCATTATGATACCATGATCCTCCGCCAATGCCGCTATCTCATCGAGAATACCTATACGCCTACACTCTTTCCATACCTCCATAATAGCTCTTCTCAGAGCCCTTTCAACCGCCATAATAATAGCGTTAGCCGAGTGTACAGAATCAATGGTTATTTCGTCACCACTTTTTTCAGTAGATCTGTCTATCGTAGCTTGGTGAATTCTAGACAAGCACAACACCACTACCGAGACGTTTCGTTCATGTAATATTTTCGTATATGGTACGTATTACATTTATATTCAGTATCCTATTTAAAAGATAATATATCGTATTACGTTGCCTCACAGCAACAATGCTATGAAGCGTTATATTTAATCTAAGTGCCAGTAATAATCATTACTACATTCAATCTTAATGGCTATGTTTCGGCCATGATAAAGATGTAACAGATGTCTTTATTCAATCTTACTGTAATAGTTAATTATTTTCCTAATTCTTCTTGGCATAAATACCGCTACTCTGGGTACGCCTAATTCCATCAATTTTTGTGCCACCTCGTCGGCGAATTCTCCAAACCTACACACAACTGAGTGCTCTAGAAGCCCAAGACGCTCTATGTTGATTATTTTTCTATGAAGTCCCGATTTTCTCAATTTTTTGTCTAGGTGCGATCTTAATGCTCCATACACAATTACTCTGTCAAGTCTATCCCGCAACCATCTCCTATACATAGCTATTGTCCTCCTCCCAGGGATGCCTATAAAACATTCAGTATTTCCCCTCTGGGCTTTATTAATTATTTTTGTGGCGAGTGGAAAATTCTTGGATATACCAGTAATCTTGAGAACATGTTCTATTGCTTGCTTGGGTGTTCTCCTACCCAATATCCTCGCTAGGAATACTTGTTTCTCTATCTCCACATAGATTGGTGGTTCTGTGCCGATATCTATGTATATATTGTCTCGACCTACCCTATGTACTCTGCCACTATACTCTTTCCCGACCAGCACATCAGCTAGACCAAGTCTCGTACCCATAATCTTAACCAGATAGTTCTTTGCTATCTCCGCCTCATCCCCTTCAATAAGAAGCTGAATGTACCTATCGTGAATTCCACGTACCTCCAATCTGGCTATGCTGAGATCCGAGATCAGTCTCCTTATGTAGAACTTTATCGCTTTTTTCAAGTCCTCTTCGTCAATTCTGATGTAGATCGGGCAAAAAATATGTACTATCATGAATAACGCTTAGATAACCAAGAGGGGACTATTCTCTCTTAGTTTTTACCAATAGACTCATGAGTTTTGATCCCACATCACTTATCGGTTCAAATGCCGCTCCAGCCATTTTGAATCCACAGTTCTTACATTCCCAAAGCCCAACCGCCACCCATCTTAATGTCCTTTTTCTACAGTTTGGACATGGATATTTTCTCTTCTTCTTTCGCTCTATCTTCTCCACACGCTTCCTTATTGTCGCTCCATATCTCGCTCCGAACCTTCGGGTGGACATTGATATCACCAAGTAACCATATCTATTTCTTCTTTATTTCCTTAAGAACAATCTCTTTTAGCTTCTCGGCCCGCTCCTTTATGTCTCTTGCTATGAATAATATATCATTAACATCCACGGCACCACGACCACCTTTCTGTATACCGACAACATTTCCGTTCATTAATGCCATCGTCAGCCTATAATCAGCTAGAAGCTCCTCTTGGTTGGTCGGATCTAATATTATTTTACCTAAAACCTTAGCATATGTTAGCTGTATTGGTAGTCTTTCTTCCCGTATTGGCAATGGTATTGTTTCCTCACGAATTAGAGACACTTTGTCATCCTCTATCTCTGCTTTTGGTATTTTCGCTGTTAGTAGTGCACCTATGGCGGCATAAAATGCCGCATCTAAAATATTTCCATTATCATCTATTGGATATAGATCTATAAATACTAGATATACACTTCTTCCAGGCTCTATGCAGAGTTTTTCTAGGTCTATGAACTCGGCGCTCCTTATGGCTCGGTCTACTACTCTAGCAAACTCTATACCTGATTCATTTGGAGGGCCAAGTTCAAAGCTTGGTGATGCTACTGGCATTGTCTCCATATTGACTATGAATGCTCCCTTTTCTGGTGTATCTGGATATGGTGACCCCACAGATACCTTTATCCCCGCTATCACCTTTGTTTTCCCTAATACTGCTAGACATGAGCCCTCGGCTTTCTCGATATAGTTTGGTATCAGCTTCAATGGTCTCATTTCTAGGAGCCCTCTACCATCAAGACGTTTGTTTTTTTGGAGGTACCTATAGATGCTCTGGCGTTCTATACTTGATAGAAACTCTCTTCTCACTGCTGATAAAAATTCCGCCGCCATACTACCTTCACCTTATCCCACGCTTTTGGCTACCTCCACATATTTCTTCTTGAGAGCATCTCTCTGGAGCTCATATATTCGCCTCATTGTCATTACGCCTACCTTTATTATTTCATCAATCCTGTCTACAGGGAATATATGGTCCGCCTGAAGGAGAGTGATCTTATTATGTGCTGGCATCATCGCCATCGGGATATCCGCACACAAATCATCCTCCGCAGCATTCAGATCCACAAGTATTTTCCCATCATAATACCCAACTGCTACCGAGGCTACCAGATCCTGCATCTGTATTCCCGCATAGGCTAGGGCCAGAGACGCAGCATTTATACTAGCTGTTCTCGTCCCCCCATCAGCCTGGAGAACCAGACAATATACCCTTATCATCATTCTAGGATACTCCTCAAGGAAAATTGCGGGTTCTAAGGCCTCCCTTATTACCTTCGATAATTCTATCTCGCGGCGTGATGGGGAGGGGCTCTTTCTCTCCTCTGTTGAGAACGTAGCCATTCTATATGCGACATCAAGTATTGCTCTTTCGGGATCAGCCAGATGAGATGGAACACATTCCATTGGGCCCCTAACCACACAAAGTACCCTTGTTTTTCCCATCGATACAATTGCTGACCCTTCAGCCCGCTCTACAACACCTACCTCCATGCTTATTGGTCTCGGGTCTAGAAGCCCACGACCATCTATACGTTTTCCCTTCCTGAGCAATTCTTCTACCTCCTCACGTGAAGGCCTCATCCCCATTCACCCTTTTGTATTTTACGCATACCTACCATTAGTTCATTCTGAATTCTCTTTGTTAGTCCAGAAACGTGCGATTCTTTTTCGATTTTCTTTATTACTAGTTCTATTAGTTCCTCAATCTCTGGTTTTTCTGCTCTGACCCATATTATACCGTTCGCCCCAACCTTGATCTCTGCTTTCGTTATCCTTTTTATTGTCTCGAGCATCGAGCTCTTTACACCTATTACGCGGGGGATCTTCACTGGGTTTATTGATATGAGACGCCCACCCTCTAATTTGCCATATCCCTTCTCCCGACATGACACTATGGGATTCATTCCTCTCTCTACATGAGCCACCTTTGCGTAGACCACGTCCCCCATCTTGAGATAGTCCGTTATTCGCTCTTTTCCGGTATCAAAAGGCCTTCGGAGGAAATCCGACGCATCGAGTCTAGCCTTCCATACGTAGTTTATTTCTAATAGCCAATACACTACCGAATAGTCCACAACAATCCCGATTACATTGTCCCCCCTATTCGGTATGTAAGGTCCCGCTAAGGGGACAACATTTATGTCCCTACCTTTCATCCTCAGTAGACCTATCCTCGTCGCAATAATTGTACCATCAGCCCTAACTATTGCGGCACCCTTTACGTTGTATTGGCCTCCCTGAGCTATTATTTCCCCTGGCACCACGATTCTAGTAGTTATTGCCCCCCTCAATCGTCTCGCCAAACTATTGAATTGTCTTCCTTGTTACGATCTCTAATTTTGCTGTACCCCTTGTTGTTTCTGATAATAGATTACTTAGCCTCAGGAATACTCCTGCTGGTATCTCCAGTTCCGCTTCGAGTGATCCATCCTCTAACCATTTCTGGTTCTTCATATTGGCCATCTGAATTATTTTTCCATAGAGCTGGCCCGTATATGCCGCAGGAACCCTAACCTTCGCCAGTATTATCTCTAGCTTTATGGGTATTATATCTTGTAGCTTCTTTATTACAATGGGTATTAGGTCTTCAACATCCATAAATGGATCTACCTTTATGCCTCTAGATATTACTTTTCTGAACGCCTCCTCTAGTTTTGCCGGGGGGTATGGGGCATTGGTGGCTGGGTTTATGGCATATTTCTGGATATACCTCAGAATTTTACCCATCTTTTGCTGAATGAGTCTATCCCGCACGGACTCTGGTAGCTTCAAAAAACCTTTCTCTAGGACTATTTTTGCTGCCTCACTATGTATCTTCTCCTCATCCCAGTCTTCAATCTCATCCATGATCTTTTTCTTTTCCTCCTCTGATAACTCTCGATCCAATTTTTTCGATATTTTGTCTATCGCCACCTCAAATATCATCCTTCTAAGATGCTCTGTTGGTGCTAGGACGCCCTTATTTATGTCTGTGAATACATACGGATGTACTATCACATCATCAACCGAAACTTCCTGACCCATCTTATATTTTATTGCCTCCTCGGTGTCTACCACTATTTGGAATTTCTTCCCCCAGCGCTCATATACGACGAACGAATATTTTTCGCCAAACTCTACTCTAGCCCAAGACCCCCTCCATCTTGACAACGTTGATCCCTATTCACTATACAAAAAATATAGCACAACAAATATACTCACTACAGCAAAGAAATATATCAAACGCGAAAGCATGTTTATCGCAGCTAAGTACAGTATAGGAGGAACATACGACATTGCCAACGTTATTACCCCTGGCTCTCGGCCCTCATATTCGGCAATACAACCGAAGAATACCATAGAAAACATGAACGAGAATGTTATCAGAATCAACTGGGATGCGACCACTACTTTGTAGAGGGTTCCTTCCTTCTCCAATATTCCATATTGAGAAGCAGTAAGCCAGATGCCTCCCGCTACTACTAGGAGTATTATCATCAGCACAAAGGCAATAAAAGCACTCCGTCTCAGCTCAAACTTCGTTACCAAGCAAAATCACCTATATGAACTTCTTAACATTTGGTACTTTCCAGTAACGCCTGTAGAATATCCTATACCTACGATAGTATGGTGTTCTCCAATTATATTCCCTGATTCTTTTCGATCGACCATAACCACAAGCCGCACAGTATTTGTGTCTTACATGATACGAGTGGCGACCACATCTTCTACATCGGATATGCGTTTTACCCTTGCTTTTCTTGCCGAATGATGGTGTTCCCTTCGTCATCACACACACCTATTCTGGCTTCTCACCCTTATATTGGAGTGCTGGAAAAACAATGAATACAACAACATCTCCGCGTATTATTAAATCCCCTAGAGGCCTCAACTCACCATTTTTTAGTATTTGTTGGGCCTTATTTAATGTTAAGTTCAAATGTACGTCAAATCCTTTCAACTTACCCCTTAGCAGTCTCCCACCCTTAAGTTTTACGACAACATCATTATTTATTGACCAGACTAGAGCTTCCTTTGGCTTGATCGTCACATGCTCAGACATCACACTCCCCCGAAATAACAAAAAAGATCCTATTTATTTAATGATCAGGGTAGAGACTATGGGAGCGATAAAGTTTAGTAGCAGTATTATTGTAGTAATAGCGTTTATTAGTATGAAGAGATAATGTGATCTCCCCCCATATTTTTCATATAGTACCACCCTCAACCATTGCGCACCATCTAGGATGAAGCATGGTAAGACATTTAATACAACAACCAAGAACTCAACTATAAAGTTTAGATATGTGAAGAAATATATGTCAAACATTAATTCGTCTGATATCCAAGGCACATTGCTCCTATAGTACTGTGTTACCGTGATCCCGATCCATGGTTTCCCGTTTTTCTCACCTACTATGAGTTCTACCTTTACTATCTCGCGATTTCTGATAATATCGATAACCACTTTGCTTCCCGGTTTAACATTGGCCATATATGCTTCTAGATCACCAAAAGTCCTTATTCTCGTCCCATTTATTCTTACTATTATGTCGGACTTCCTGATCCCATATTTTTGTGCAGGACTTCCATCGGCAACATCAACTATTCTGAGACCGTATGGCTCACAAAGATTGAGCCTACCAATACTATAGTACGCTACAAAGAATATTGATGCCAGAACAATATTCGCCAGAATACCTGCCGAGAGTATTCTTCTTATCTTTTTATGATGATTTCTTTCGTTTGTATTTTTGCCATATTCTGATCTCTGAATACTCCCTCTAGAGGGAGACTGGCCATATGACATATCCCTATGTTGTCCATTATTGCTCTTCATAAGTTTCTCTAGCTCTGGTTCAACGAAACCACCAAATAATCCAAGCGAGAAAAAGAACCCCGTAGATTCCAAATCCACATCTTCGGCTATGGATACTGTACCATGGAAAAACTCATGTGCTACTACCGCTGGAGCGAACGCAAAAATGAGCATCACCAGTAATTTACTTGGCGGTAATGTCAAAAATGGGATGATAATAACAAATCTTGACCCGATCGGTACACCGTACATTATAAGGAGAGCCTTGCGTAGTTGTGCTATAAGGTTTAGAGTTATATATATTATAGCAAAAAACATTACTATTGGAAAAATCTTGTCGGATATGCCCCCAATTTTTCTCCATAGATCTTTCCTAGACGACCCTAACCTCTCAATAAGCTTCTTGAACGCGCTACTTTCATAGATTATGATCAATGGATATATGCGTAGTTTTCCCCTGTTTTTTGTGATTTTATCCCATACTACATATACTAATACCCACACCACCGCTACAAAAACAAGTATCTGGTTCTGAAATGCTAAACGCATCTCTAGCGCCGAATTATCCCACGGGACTCTATGAGCACCTTCGTTACTAGAAGTAATTTTGTGGCTGAATAAATATCATCTACTCCTGGAAGTAAAACATCTGAGATATACTCTGTTGCTTGGTCAAGAATAAACTGAGCAAATTTTTTATCCGACAATTTATGGATTATGTTCACTAGCGCCTCTGTGTTGGAGATAAAATAGATAAGATTTTCATCCTTATATATGTCAAACACACCACCAAAGTTATTGGATAGAAAGTCCATTAGGAGCTCATGTACACGTGGTGGAGGCTCCACATCAAAACTAATGAGCCACTCTATCCCCTTCAATATGTACCTCAAGACGTTACTTTCAATATTTGAGCTTATCACCTCGAGATCTCTTGGCAGAAGCCCTCTTCTTTCCAACAGCTTCATCTTGAATATGATGTCTTGTGTGTGTAGATCCTTCGCTTCTGGGTCTATTTCAAGTGCCATATCATATATCTTGTGAGCAATCGGCAATAGAACCTTTTGGCCCTGGTCATATGAGACCCTATCAAAACATGCATATATAGCATCCAGTATGGGGACAAGATGTTTCGTTTCTAAGTAACTGGCCACAATATTATCAAAAACCCGATTAAGAAAACCAAAACCCCTAATTATGGGGGCAACACTCATCCCTCTAGAATAACCCAAGGCCTCAAGAGATCTTGATGTTTGATATATAACCCCATTATAGACGTCATCAGTTATCTTTATGCCTCCATCGAGGAATAGGTCAAATATGTTCTCTAATTCACACCAAGCTCCGCTAAGCTCCTTCGCCAACTCACCCGTATGCTGGCTATTCCCACTCATCTGTCTATTGAGAATGTATCTTGCTATGTCGGATATGAGGTATGATATCTGGGGGAAATCTGCTAGGTACTTATACACCAGCGTCAAAAGATTGGATGTACGTATTCTTGAATATACATCACTATCAACACCATTAATACGTATATTTGCGAGAATATAATCAATAAATTTGGAGAGTTCGGCAACAGCAAGCTTTACTATAGTTCGCTCCCTCGCTATAGTGATCACCATAATGATAACTCCTTAAAAAAGATATCCCATGGGACTGTTTATAAGAATTACGTATTTGTAGTAGTATATATCACAACCATTATTTTCATCACTATTGAGGGGGACATGACATGGCGTCACTTGAAAAAGTATCTGCTGATCTCAAAAGAATGTACCAACAATTTAAGATAATGCCCATCAGTAATATCGCCGATAAAATCCCATGGAATAACTTTCTTGAGATGGGGATCATTGTTGCGCATAGAGATTTTGACAAGATTCTTTCCGAGGAAAAATGGGCCATCGTGAGTGGAAGGGGGCCAAGCGGACCCTTACATCTGGGGCATCTACTTGTTTTTGAGCTTGTAGCTTGGTTACAGAGAACATACAACGTTTACGCTTTTATCCCCCTCTCGGACGATGAAAAATTCCTATTCGGCAAAATAGATAGTTTGGAGAAAGCAGACAGATGGGCCATCGAGAACGCAAGATGGATAGCCGCCTTAGGGTTTGACCCGAAGAAAACTAGGATCTATATCTCATCACAACATCCATGGGTTTATAGGTATGCCATCAGGGTTGCAAAACACCTAACAATAAGCACAGTGAAGAATGCTCTAGGTGTTCAGGATTCAAGAAATATAGGTATTCTATTTTATGCTGCTGTTCAGATAGTACATATTTTACAACCAACCCTTGATTTTGGCATTAGAACACTCGTACCCATAGCTCTGGATCAGGATGTATTTATGAGACTAACACGAGATGTTTCTGAAAAACTCTCACTACCAAAGCCTGCATCAATATATGTTAATTTCCTTCCCGGCCTACAGAACATTCCAATGTCAAGCTCATTGCCAGAGACAGCCATATATGTTACGGATGACGAAAAAACTATATATCAGAAAATCATGAGAGCTCATTCGGGGGGAGGAGTATCCACCGCCCACCATAGGAAATATGGAGGAGATCCAAACAAATGTGTCATATTCGAATGGTTAAAAGCATTCTACTTTAGAAGTAAAAAACACGCGGAGGAGTATGCATACGCCTGTAGAAACGGAGAGCTCATTTGTGGTTATGACTGTAAGCCAATAGTATTCGAGGCTATTGTTAAGTATCTTAGAAAGCTACGCCAGAAGTCTGAAAGGATCGATATAGATAGGTATATGTGGACCCCCTAGCTACTTTTTTGATTTTTTATTGGTCTTCGGCCTCACAACATACCACGAGCCCATCCTAGTTATGTTGTATTCTCTAGCGAGTCTCTTGAGAATAAATTGTGCCCCCCTACGTCCTCGAAGTAGCCTTTTTAACCAGCGGCTCCTAACGATAGCGTAGGGATTAGATTCTAGTTCCTTCTCTATGTACCTCTTAAGCTTTATGTAGACACTCTCCACGATGTCTGAAAAAAGCTCCTCGTCAAAGTCTTCCTCCATCACAACCACTATTGAAAACCATTAGGGAGTACAACCAATGTGGACAAATTAGTATTATAAGCCCCTACATATACTAACTATGGGCATAGGTGAAATATATGACTTCCCCCTCGTTTTTGAGTACTTTCCCCCAGCCATACCTTTCCATCTGTATGTAGTCGCCATCTTTTAATAGCTGGGCATAGAACTCTGCTAAGCCCTCCACCGTTCCCTCAGGGGTAACCACGAAGGCTTTTATTGATAGATCCCCAGCTGGAACCCAATGTATCTTTGTGACGCCCTTAATCTCCATTATTCCAGATTGTACTGCATGTATCTCCTTTTTCGCTAGATCTATTTTTTCGACTTTGATGTTTATGAGTCCCTTCAACCTTATTATACTGTTGGCTTCTCGAGACTTTCTAAGTAGATCTACATCACTCCTAGATATGTATACTTCTAGGATCTTCTCTCCGTTCATAATTTTGGGGTACAGTCTGTATGTTCTGTATCCCGCCTCTTCTTTGCCAGGTATCCAAGGGTTCCTAGACTCGTACACATCACCCTCAACACGTATCAATAGCTTTACTGGATCCTCTACGAAGAATATCCTCTTAGCCATAGGTGAGAGAATTCGTGCGTTGAAGGTAAATAATGTCTTTAATGATAGGTCCTCGATATCATGTTTCGTCATCCCTACGTGCTCAGCAAGCATTTTTATTGCTTCTGGATGAACCCCTCTCTTGAGTAATGCTCTTATTGTGATGAGCTTAGGGTCGTCCCAACCACTTAGTTCTTTTCTTCTCAATGCACCACGTATATCCCTTTTATGTGCGGGGACGCCAGTAATCTTGATCATTCCATATTCCACATATGTTATGTTTACATCCCAACCAAAAGCATCAGCAATCATCCTCTGTATCTTCTGATTAGTCTCATGTTCCTTTGCCCTAATAACATGCGTTATACCAGATGTATAGTCCTCAATAATACATGCGTAATTATAGAGAGGGTATATCCTATACTTGTACCCAGTTCTGGGATGTGGTACACTCTCTATTATCCTTAGTAGTGGTGGGTCTATTAGTGCTGGGTTTCTTGTTGATAAGTCTGTTTTTAGTCTAACAATAGCCTCGCCCTCCCGATATTTCCCAGCTAACATGTTTTCCCAGTAGTCAATAGTATCTTGCTTTTCTCTGTGAGGGCATGGCATACCCCTTATAACAAGTTTCTTGAATTCATGACTCTTGCAGTTACATACGTACGCTCGGCCCCTCTCAAAAAGCTTATGGGTTAAATCATAGTACATTTCAAAGTGGTCAGATTCATATATGACCTCATCCCACTCCAAACCGAGAGCCCTTAGATCCTCCATTATCCAGTCATAATATATCCTCTTCACTCTGCGTGGATCTGTATCCTCAATCCTCAAAATGAATTTCCCATCATATTTCCTAGCATAATACCAACTCATGTAGGCTGCACGAAGGACCTGTCCAAGATGTATAGCTCCCGTGGGTGCTGGAGCAAAACGCGTAACCACTTTGCCCCGTATAGCATTTGGTAATTCTGGAAGACCAATCCTAGTCTTAGATGCCTTCACCTCCCTAAGCATCTCCAATGTTATCCCGAAATCCCTTTCTAGAATACTCGCCTGCTCATCATATGAAAGTGAGTTAACATACTTTACGGTCTCCTCGACGAGACCCAATACGTTGTCCCTAAACTCCCTGTCCTTCATCTTCTCTTTTACTTCTGGAAGGTCGACAAAAATCTTATTCAGAACAGCCTTAGGACTTGCCTTACCCTCATGATCAACAGCATTTATAAGCGCATATTTAAGAACAACTCGCCTCAAATCATCCATACTATCCCCCTTTACACACAAAAACAAAACGACGTATTTAAAACCTACAAAAGCACCAGATAAATCTACTAGCATATATTAAACGTGACAAAGAATCCCAAACATTGTCTTGAACGCATCAATATGGGATACATGAATATGTCTAAGACATGGATATGTCATGAGAGGTTACCTTCTTTGGTATTCCCTCCAGGTAATCATCCAATTTTGCTCCCTCCAATATATCGATGACCATTTTAACGATTTGTTTACGTAGCTTACTACGGGATGCATTATCCATTCCACGAGATAGCTCGAAAATTTTTGTATCCCTCCTCCTTTTAATGGAATAAACTAAGGGATCCCTTACTCGACCGAGAACACCAATGATGATCTTATCCGAATTAAGAAGCGATAAAATAACGCTCCGAAATCCCTCGCTGAATAGCTCCATTTTCCCGATCTCGTCAACTATAACGATGTCCACATCGGGATCCTCCAGTGCTACGCGCAGAGCTCCAACACCAACCCTCTCGAATCCCACGATATTTACTCCATACTTGGAGACCCTCGGGCCTCGCCTGATTTCGATACTAGCTAAAATCTCCTCGTCTCCCTCTGGATATACAACAACCTTGAACCCCCACCTTCTCCCATGAATCCTAACCTCGGGGCACAAAATCCCACGGATCCTATAGCCATGTCTCTCCAAATCTTTCACAATATCCATTAGAAGGGTTGATTTGCCAGAGCCTGGAGGGCCAGATATGAATATATTCTTGATGGACATAACACCACCAAAACATACCAATATAAGGAAAAGTTGACCAGATAATATATGGTTAGAGAGGACAAAACAAATGATAAGCCTAGACGATATCAGAATAGTGTGGAGCGAGATAAAAAAACATAACACAATAACAGTACAACAATTAAGAGAAAACCTCCAACAAAAAAACCCAGAAATCCTAGACAAACTCGCCAACATACTGCTACATCTACACAAACTATGCATGATAGACTATGACGGCGACAAAGTGAAAGTAACAACAATAATAGACCAAGAAATACTACAGATGCCATGCATGGGTTGCGAAAGACTCAAAACATGTAGACCAGGATCAAAAACACAACCCTTCAAATGCGACAAATTCGTAAAATGGTTCATGAAACACTTCGTAGAGACATAGAACACGAAACAAAACACCATATGATCCCATAATAGGATGTCCTCCTCTATACCTAAGACCCACCATAAAAAATGGATCCAACGCAGAGAAAAACAATAAGTATCCCCCCATAAACAACATGACACTTATGGGAAAAATTCAAAAAATAAAAAATTATTGTAAGTATATTGGAAACTAGTGCGCCGGTAGTCTAGCGGAAGGATGCCAGCCTTCCATCCCACCAATGAAGAAAGCTGGTGACGCGGGTTCGAGTCCCGCCCGGCGCACTAAAAAATATAGGGTAGGCCCGTGGTGTAGAGGTCAAGCATGGGGGACTCTGGATCCCCTGACGCCGGTTCGAATCCGGCCGGGCCTACCATCCCATCAGTACTTTGGGGGCCCGTAGCGTAGTCAGGAAAGCGCGTCGGCCTTCTAAGCCGGATGTCGCGGGTTCGAGTCCCGCCGGGCCCATATCTTTCTATTCACCATACTATGTGTGTTCATTCTTCTGGAATGCTTCTTTGAAGTATGCTAGGAATAGGCCTGCTAGGAATTCTATTTCGTTTTTTTTGTTTACCTTTTTTATGATGTCTAGGTAGCATATTTTGTTTTTTGGTTCTAGGTGTGCGTAGAAGACTGCTTTGTCGCCTTTTTTTACTATTTGTAATGCTCTTCTTATTTGTTCCGATATATGTGGGTACGCTATTGCTTTTATGGTTTCGTTATCGTCTGTGATTGTTATTGTTATTTTTGTGTCTTCCTTTTCGATTTTTTTGATTTCACCAATGAATCTTACTGCGTATATGTTGCGGTCTATTTCTGATTTGACTATGAATCCGTCGAGCCTCATTGTTTTGATTTCTTTTATGCAGGAATATACATATGTCATTCTTGTTCATCTAGCAATATCTCTATTTCGTCTCCATTTTTTAGGGAGTATTTCTGTCTGAGGTTGCAACATGCGACTATCTCCATTATGTTTTCTGGGTGTTTTGATTTGAGGGGTCTTATTAGTAGTACTTGTTCGGAGAAACATTTCGCCATTGCGTAATATATTGGTGCCATACCGTTGCTAGGTGAGTATTTCTTCAGGGGTATTTCTCTCCATGTTTTATCATGGAGCTCAATATTTAGTGTCCCACAGAATACTGGGCCCCTAAGGAGCCTTGAGAAGAATTCCTTGTATTGCTTTAGGCCCACGAAGTATGCTCCCCTGCCCAGACCCGATACAATCCTCCCCCTCAGCCTCATTTGTGTCCCTACCTAAATCTTCCCGTTTAAATTATAGCAAATAGTGTTATTTTTGTAGCCTTGCATTTTACCTGGTGTATAGGATGTCGGAAGACAAAACAGAAATAAAGCCACTTACATTTCATGAAGCAGCAGAGTTATTAGAGGAACTTGCCGGGGCCGAAGGCACATTTAAACGTTCCACTCAACGTCGTGTGTATGAATATATACAGAAGTTCCTATTTATGAGTAAGGAGGATGTTGATAATTTAATATCGAGGCTTGAGTCCCTCGGTATCCCGAGGAAGATA
The DNA here is from genome assembly GCA_964628995.1 of uncultured Nitrososphaerota archaeon. Taxonomy (GTDB): domain Archaea; phylum Asgardarchaeota; class Njordarchaeia; order Njordarchaeales; family Panguiarchaeaceae; genus Panguiarchaeum. Next base: position 20,366 of record CAZVPA010000018.1, read on the forward strand.
GCTATTGAGATAGCATATTTATTACCAACTACGCATGAAGAACTAAGGCCATTTTTTATGCAGATGAGGCAAATGGGTATGAAGCTTGATAGTGAGCCAGAATTATCAGAAAAAATTATTGAGATAACAAAACCCATATGGGAGGAGAAATATAGCACCATACTTTCACTCCGAAATCTAAGCGTATCAGCACTGAAAAAGGCTGCGGAAAAGGGATAAATATGCCGGCGGTATTCCCAAAATTAAAGGCACTATTCAGGAGATTGAGGGGTTCACATATCGACGTTAAGGAACTTGATTCCATACTCGCCGAGCTCCAACGCAATCTTGTCGATGCTGATGTGAATGTCCAACTAGCTATAGATCTCGCCAATAAAATCAGAAAAAGGGTACTTGAGACAAAAGTACCAGAGGGCGTACCACTAAACAATATTGTCATGCGGGCCTTGTACGAAGAACTTGTAAGCTTTCTCGGTGAAAAAAGATACGACCTCCAAATAACACCTGGACAACGAAACATTATTGTACTTGTGGGTCTTCAGGGGAGCGGAAAAACAACGACCGCTGCGAAGCTGGCTAGATGGCTTAAGAAGAGGGGTCTACGTGTTGCGTTATTATGTGCTGATACATACCGGCCTGCGGCGTATGAACAACTTAGGCAGTTGGCCGAGAAAATCAACGTAAGATTTTTCGGAGACCCTAACGAGAAAAACCCATTGAAGATAATAGAGAAGGGGCTTAAAAAACTTGGGAAGACGGATATCATTATAATTGATACTGCTGGTAGGCACAAAGAGGAGAAAGGTCTGATGAAAGAAATGCAGACGATTGTAAAAAAAGTCAAACCTACGGAGGTACTCTTAGTGATCGACGGGATGATAGGACAGAGAGCATTCGATCAGGCGAAAGCATTCAAAGAGGCTGTGGGGAAAATAGGTGGTATAATAATAACGAAGCTCGACGGAAGTGCCCGGGGGGGAGGAGCATTATCAGCCGCGGCAGCTGCAGGAGCTCCAGTAAAGTTTATAGGGACTGGGGAAAAAATCGACGATTTTGAGGCATATGATCCTCCAGATTTTGTTGCGAGAATCCTTGGTATGCCCGATAAGAGACTACTAGAGCAGATATTAGAGACGCTACCCGAGAAACTACTGAAGACACGCGATCTTACCCTCAAGGATTTGAGGGATTACTATGAGAATATGCTTAGAAAGGGTTCTGGGCTTTTGGGTAGGCTTAAGGAGATGTTTTCTATTGGTGTCTCTGAAAGTGAGCTAAAGAAACAGATAGGGAGAACTCTCGCTGTGTTGGAGGCGATGAACGAAGACGAGCTCTATAATGCTGAGTTACTTAAGGATCCCGAAAGGATAGACCGTATTGCTCGTGGGAGTGGTGTTGACCAAATATTTGTCAGGAGACTAATCAAGCAGTATGGAAAAATAAAGAAGATGGTTCATATATTAATGAGACAGCGAGGACTACGGAAGGAAGAAGCACTAAAACAAGTCTTGGAAGGAAAGGTAGATGCAAAAAGTCTGGAGAAAATTGCTCGTAAGATGGGGATGAGACTATGAACAAAAGAGTTAAGGATCGTGTCCACCTGCTTCTAGCAATCAAACCCCCTGGAAAAACAGTAACCTTTGACCATATATATGAAAAAGTACATAGAGACTGTGGTGCCACTAAGGACGAAATCAAAACGGCCCTGAACGCATTAATAGCTGATGGGTACGCAGAGAGAATTAATGATGAATTCAAAATAACTGAGGATGGACGAAAGGCCGCGTGGGACTTGGCTTTTGATCCAGAGATGAATAAAAGCTATAGATATGTCTACATTGCCCGCTGGTACTATAGGTATGTAGAAGAACAAATACTCCCATTCCTAAAGGGAAGACCAGTAAGTGTTGTTAAGGTTTTCTCGGACGAGAAGAATCCAATCGGTAGCATTAAACCGATCTTTGCTAGATACGCAAAACTACGCCCCAAAACCTACAATTACATAAATTCAAAAAATGACCTATGGAGATACATCGATATGCATGCTATAGATTTCATACCCTATGTCCATTCCCAACCGAAAGCACAATACCCAGACTGGTTTGTCATAGATATTGACGCTGGCGATGATATTAAGAGAGCTGGGGCTCTCGGCTTCGAACTTATCAAGGATGTAAGTATCGAGGTATATAACACACTCATAGAGGAATTTGATATAAAGCCATATATCAAGTTTTCGGGGAGCCGTGGCTTCCAAATATGGGCCACCTTTGATACACCTTTAGGGAAATTTGAGGAATATCGAGAGGCAATAAGGGTAATACAGAAGGAGACAGAAAAACGACTAAGTGATAGATATGACGAATTCAAGGAGAAATATGGAACCATAGTGGACATACCAATAACAACGAGTGATGTAGCACATGCAGACCGAAGAAGGCGGAGGATACTCCTAGATTGGAGTTGTTTGAAACCTGAGGGAGATGTTAGAGCACCTTGGAGTATTCACTGGAAAACATGTCTAGTAAGCGTTCCAGTAAATCCAAAAGATATACCAAAATTTAGTCCAGACGATGCACATCCGACAAAGGTAGTCCAGAACGTTGAATACTTAAGCAGGTTTTTCGAGCTTATCCCTGCAAACCCAACACTACTCAAGAAAACGGTAAGACCATCTCTTGATCTTTTCTTTGGCTAGCTAACCTATAATAATGGCTCTTCTTTGATATTTTTGATGAAAGATGGTGTTCTTATGGAAGCACCAGAACATATATTCCGGGCATATGATATTAGAGGTATTGTTGGAAAAGACCTTTTCCCAGATATTATATCCAAGTGCAGTACCATATTCGCGAACATTATTAAGGAAAACGGTGGGGAAAGAGTAGCGATAAGTGGTGATGTAAGACTCTCCACACCATCTTTTATACATGCAGCAATAAGTGGAGTCATATCTGCTGGAGTGGATGTTGAGTATTATTATCCTCTCCCAATACCAGTCTTTAACTTTAGTTTATGGCGAAGAAAAAATATTCATGGAGGCGCGTATGTCACGGCATCACACAATCCACCAGAGTATAACGGCATACGCTTTAGACATGAGGATGGTACTGGTTTTTCGGTGGAGAACAGAGAAATAAGAAATAGGTTTTACGCAGGGAATATAAGCTATGCGGGGTGGGATTCCTTTGGGGAGGTACAAGCAAAACCACATGAAGAGGTCATCAATGAATATGTTTCTTTTACTCTAGAAAAAGTACCAGCTCCAGACAAAAAATTAAAGGTAGTCATCGATGGGAAGTTTGGCGCTTCAAATCTCGTAACCCCTAAGCTTTTCGGATCTACTCACGAGCTCATACTAATTAATGGTACGATTGATGGTACGTTTCCAAGTGGTATGCCTGATCCTCTCCATGGGGATGTTTCATTGATTGAGAATACCGTTAGAGCTACTCACTCAGATATTGGAATAGCGTATGATGGGGATGGAGATCGTGCTGCGTTTTTTGATGAGAAAGGAAAACGATTACCCGCAGAGATAATTGGTTTATTCTTGGCCGAGCAGTTGTTAAAATCTGGTGACGTTATTGTGTATAATGTTATGTGTAGTTCTATTCTGAGGAGAAAAGCTGAGGAGATGGGTTTTAAAGCCGTTGAATGCAAGGTGGGGGATGTATTCGTTGCTGAAACAGCAAAAATGGTAAACGCAAAACTCTGCGTTGAGGAATCGTATCACTTTTTTGTGCCAATGTATGGGTTTTACTATGATGACTCCATATTCACATCAATCTTGGTCACAAACCTCCTAGCAAATACAAACAAAAAGCTTTCTGATATACGCGAAATGTATGGGTCAATATATGTTATCAGAGAAAACGTCCCTGTAGATGATAAAACAAAATTCGATATAATCAAAAAGTTTGAAGAATGGGTAATCCAGAATTATTCTGATGTAAGTACATTAGATGGCGTCAAGATATATCTTGAAAATGCAAGTTTTCTGGCACGTCCATCAAATACCGAGCCACTCATAAGGCTTGTGGCGGAAGGGGAAAATAAGGATATCGTCATGAATACCCTAAAAACATTCAAGCAAAAGATACTTGAGATAATTTCAAGCTACTAGCTTGCTTTCTTTTCTTTGATCTTGAATCTGAACTCGACTTTTAGCTCACCATTGAGGGCTTTTTCGGCTCCCTCGATGATCTTCGATACGAGCTCTGAGATTAGTTTTTCCTTCTCGTCCAAGCTTATTTTTCCTTCCGACAATCCTTGATATAACTCATACATGACTTTGCCTACGTATTTTGCGAACTCGGAGCGTCCCCTACATTTTAAGACGGGCTTAATGACATCCTGTATCAGCTTCTTCCCCCGCTTGATTATTTCTACCCCGAGATCAATGCTTAGTTTCTTAATAAAATCCTCATCCACTCCAACCTCCGCTAGTTTCTCCTCCAACCGTACAATCTGACCGTCTGTTACAAATCTCACCCTATATAAACCATTCCTCAGAATTAGATAGCCTATCTTCTCTACTAATGGCGAGAGTATCCTATCCGAGAGTATAGACTCTTTTGTCATTTCTTTTATGCTTCGGCCTCTCCGTGAGATTACTACCAAGTTTACTTGTCTTGTTTTTTCACCTATGGTATTGCCCCTTACTGTTTTCTTTGCTGGGACTCTCCTCAGGTCAATAATTCTGTGGCCTCCACCACGCTTCTCTACCTTATACCTAGTAAACCTTATACCTGGTGGCTGTGTCAGTATGACTCTCCTTAATTCTGTCCCCTCAACAGCAGGGTGATGCGTAAATCCATATTTATCGGTACCACCGGTTATCTTAAACATGTAGCCCGGCAGATCTATTTCTTTTCCATCAAATATCTGGCCGATCTTTTTTCCTTCGAGGGCACGCTTATGTTTCTCCTCCTTTAGGAATATCTCAAATGCTAGCCCAGTCCCAAAAAAGGATTTTCCGTCACTAATTACTAGGATTAACGCATCAGCAGGCTTCTTCTTTTTCTCTGTTGGTCTCTTCCTTTTTCTATGTGGCATCCTCCAAACACCAGTAATAATACTATAGGAACACCATAAAACTTTCTATCGGGTCATCTATCATCTCATCTGGTTCCAAAACCCCTTTCTCCCTTAGAACTTGATTGGCAATTAACCAATAAATCAAGGCAAGCGCTTTGCGCCCCCTATTGTTGCACGGTATCACGAGATCGACATTGTAGGGCTCATTAGACGTATCCGCTAATGAAATTACTGGTATCCCAACCATATTGGCCTCCCTTATTAGGTTTGCCTCCTTTACGGGATCAGATACAAAGACTACCTCCGGTTCCACGTATTGCGGTAGTTTGGGGTTTGTAAGAATCCCCGCGTAATATTTCCCTATCCTAGCCACAATCCCTGTCCATTTTGCCATCATGAGAAGGGGTTTTTGTGCGTAGAGCCTCATAGCAAAACCAAGAACTTCCTCCGGCTCAAAATTGGCTATCATCCGTGCAGCTACCCTGATCCTCTCATCAGTTTTTCTTATATCTATCTGATAGACCCCTGCTTTTTTGCTATGAACAAACTTCCTCATTGGTTCGGCAAGACTATGAGTTCCTATATGAACCCCAAATCTCATGTAAGTGCTTGCTGGAACGAGTAATCCCTCAGCAGACATCCCATCACCATTCTACACTTCGGAACCAATCCTGTTGGTACCTAATTAACTTATCTATAAGTTCTATATGGCTTAAGAGCATCCTCCTACAGCACTCTTTCCTTACCCCTAAAGCATCAAGCACCTTTCCAGGATCCTCCCCTTTCGAGACACGCCTAGCAAATTCCTCCCATAAATGTCCTATCACTGCACCACAACTAAAACATCTTACTGGAATTATTATTTTCATTCACCCATTCGACCTTTGTCTTGTTGTTATTCTCCGCTTAAATTCCAATAAACAATATTTATGAACTTAAAAACAGTATTTGAAATATCAAGGAGACTAAAAATAGGAATCAGATACTTTCCGATCGGGATCATGATTGCAGCTATCCTGAATGAATCGGTGTGATCAAGGATGAGGATAACAAAGATAGAAATGTTAAATAAACCTATGCGGGAGTCGCTGGAAAAGGCAATAAATAGTGCTCCAAAAAGAAATTTCGAGGAGAGTGTCGAATGCATAGTAGTTGTTCGGGATATAGATCTTAGGCGACCAGAAAACAGGTTTAGGATGTTTGTGACCTTACCCCATGATGTTGCTAAAGTTGATAGAATTGGTGTTTTCGCCGATGGTAGACACCTTACGGAGATCCAAAGTGCAAAGTTTGATGATGTTATATTGGAGGTTATTGATCGGGGAAAACTTGAGGTTCTAAGGAGTAAGCCACGTGCGGCAAAAAAATTGGCTAAGAAATGTAGAATCTTTGTAGCGAGCGCCCCTATGATGGCGATAGTTGCTAGGTATATCGCAAAGTATTTGGCGGCCAGGAATAAAATGCCGATGCCTGTGCCTCCGACACAAAATATGGTTGATGCCGTCAGGAAGGCTAAGAAGACTGTCGCTATAAGACTTTCTTCCGCCCCCCAGATTGCCACGAAGATAGGATATAGATCAATGCAGATTGATGCTTTGGTTGAGAATGCAGTCACCTTAGTGGCGACCATCGCTAATAAGCTTCCTAATGGGCTTCGGAATATAAGCGACATATATGTTAAGACAACAATGGGGCCTGCGTATGGTATTAGACTCGATTAGCTATATGATGGATGATCCATATGAGTACGCGGCTTGTATATCGAAGAGAGAAGCCCTATCCAAGGCATAAAGTGAGGAAAATAAATGAGTTAGTCGAGTATTTTAGGAAATATAGAAATATTCTGCTTGTCGGAATAAGGGATGTAAACGCGAACCAGATGAAGGAACTTAGAAGAAAACTATGGAATAAAGCACTTGTAAAAGTCGTAAAAAATACACTTACAGAAATCGCCCTTGAAAAAGTAAAAAAGGAAAGACCAGAATTGACAGAACTAGTGAACTTCTTGGATGATATGCACGCAATCATATTCACCAATGATGATATTTTCGAGATATCAAAGACCGTTGACTCGATCAAAGAAAAGAGAACCTTAAAACCGGGAAAAATATCCCCTATTGATGTCGTCGTGAAGAAAGGTTTTACTGGTTTTAGACCAGGTCCTGAGATGAGTGAGATGCGTATGGCTGGTGTTCCTGTCAGAATATTTGACGGTGAGGTATTCGTGATGGAGGATTACACGTTGGTTAAAGCTGGACAGGTAGTATCTCCATATGCCGCGAGAGTCATGGCTTTACTCGACATAAAACCTCTTGAGGTAGGCCCGGAGGTAATTGTTGGAATAACCGATGGATACATAATTCCAAAAGATATATTACTTAAACCTCTTGAGTCTTATCTGGAGGAACTACAAAAAGCAATAGTGGAAGCCCGAATGCTTGCGCTGGAGAGCAGGATTCCCATTCCAGAAGTATTTGGGGATCTTCTGGCAATAAGCGTAAGAGAGACTACTCTCCTTGCAACAGAGGCAGCATTCATAACTGATGATACGATCCCCGATCTTCTAAGTATGACCACCAAGCAAGTAATTGTGTTGCTGAATAGAATCTATCAGATAACGCAGGAA
>CAZVPA010000019.1:0-26631 GCA_964628995.1 uncultured Nitrososphaerota archaeon
GATAAAGGACAATGATATGAACGGGTAGTCCTCCATGAGTGGAGCTATAAGAAGCACTAGACAATATGTCAGCAGTAGTTCTGTCGACCTAAACATAAGGAAAATAAGTAGCATCACCAATATGAATGATGAGTATAGAATAACTCTGAGTCTTATACTGACCCCTACACGGCCAACAATAGCACGTCTCAGATTAGGTCACCACATTAATACCTATTTAGAGAGCCCATGTCGGACTTAAAATAGTCAATCGATATGCTTAGTTGGAGGTTGTAAGCCATGAACTTGATCAGACTTTTACCTAGTGCCTTACTGGCTTCCCTTAGGTTCCTAAGTGATTCTAGTAGCTCTAAGGAAAAGGTCCGAGGGCTTAGGAGCATATATGTCCAGACGCCACGCTCCCTCCTTAGGAGGCTCCACGCTACTATAAATATGAGGATGAGAGACATTATTATTGTTATAAGGAAGCCCCTACTCACCCCAATGTATATATATATTCATACGCTATAGCCAGTAGGAAGATTATGTTCCCGAGTATGAAATAGTGGCTACTCCTATATTGTCTGCCCAGTCTTTTCTTTACTAGCTCGACCTCACCACTTAGTGGTCCACTCCTAACATCCTCTAGGACTCTGAGGAATCGAGCCATATTTTTCTTAACATCCCCATCATACTGAGCTATGGTTCCGATGATACTATCCATATGGCTCCATTCCTCCTTAATGATATCCAGATTTATGATATTGTGATGTAGTAGTATTAGGTTTCTCGCGACATGTGCTATATCCACACATGGTATGCCAAGTATTCTGGCGGGCCTCATCCTTCTATACATAAACCGACCAATAATACTTGGTATTATTATCGCATAGACATCGAACGTTATGATTAATATGAGTGTTACCATTATTATAGCGATCCTAGCGTTGTTATAGACGGATCCATAGAATGCTGCACCACAGACCATAATAATCCCCAACATAACGAGTAGGAATGTTGTATTCCCCTTCAGATCCGACACATCACATAATATGTAGCCCTTATTGACATCCTCAAGAGCAACCATAAGAACAAAATATGAGAAGGGAATGAAGCCTAGAACAATAATTGTTACAACCCATAGACCGATATTATGGATTCTGGTTGAGATCATATGGTGTGTGCCGAGAAGGGCCATATATGAATAGACACCCATATGGGAGATATATAGGGCCCATAGGATAAGCTTATATAGCCTCATTGCTCCTACTAATATGTCTGAGGGTGATGTACTCATCTGATAATCCCTATGATTTAATTATGAGAATTTTTATTTGTGAATAACTATTTTGTTGTCTTTGGGTGTCGTTCTTGGGTGTGTCTGAAGGTACGGGTGTGATTGGTGTTGTTGGGGGAGAGCTGATAGGTTTTGTCCTTTCCGAGGCATCAGTAACCCAGATCCCCATATCGATATTTTCTGGTGAGCCGGAGATCTCGGTGAGGGAGGAGGAGCTCGTGATTATTCATGATGAGGAGCACAGGGGGACACCAATGATACTTGGGGTTTTGAGGGGAATAAGTAGGCTTGAGCCGTACCTGAGGAGGCGTGTAAAGGTTGGGATTGAGGAGTATCCGGAGGCTATAGACCGCATAGAGAAGTTGGCATATACTAATGTTAGCGTGGTGCCTCTCGCGGAGATCATCGTGGGGGAGAACAATGTTGTTGGGATAAATAGGAATGTTACATATGTCCCGTTTCCCGGGAGTAAGGTATATAGGGTTGGGGATGGATCAATAATAACGAGACTACTCAGGGAGACTATTGAGCATGCCAAGGAACCCATAGTTGTTGGTACCCATAAATACTCCTTGGACATACAGATACCATTGGATCCAAGCTATATCCAGTATCATATTGGGGTGTTTGGGGCTACTGGAATGGGGAAGTCTAGGCTTGTCAAGGTACTGGCCGATGAGATCGTGAAGAATACGGAGTACGCAGTAATAATATTTGACCATACAGGCATGGACTACGCCCCCTTCTATCCAGAATCAACAATAAGCTCCCTAGAAATACAGCTAGGGCCTCTTGGTATAGCTGACTTCTTTCTGAAAAGACTAAGGCTTAGTGAGCATTATACCACATACCTCGAGTTATTCGGTATGGAGGTAAGTAGGTCTCTCGAGGAACTTAGAGAGCGGCTTGAGAATACTACTGATTATGATACCGAGCTTAGGGAGATACATAGAGAAATAACGGGTAGGCTACAGAGGGTGTCAAAGAGTATTGGTGCGAGGGATGATACCGTTAGAAGTCTGGGGATGAGGATGCAGTACTTTGTTGAGCCGGAAGTCCTTGGGGAGATGATACTCAAGAGGAGGTACTCTCCAGAACAGATACTGGAGAAGGCCCGCGAGTACAAGAGGAAGGGTCTCCCACTGGTAATAGACCTATCCTTCGAGGAAACAATAGAGATGAGGAGAACGATAATAGGGGACATAATAGAGGCATGTTGGGAGTGGATATTCAGGAAGAACTTCTTGGAGCAACAGGAGGGAAAAAGAAGGTATGTACCAATAAATCTAGTAGTAGTCATCGACGAAGCACAAAACTATGCGTGGGGGAGCGGATACTGTAAGGAGCAGATAGAGAGGGTTGCGAGGGAGGGGAGAAAGTGGAAGTTTGGCCTCATAGTCGTGTCTCAGCGCCTCGCTAGGAGCATAGATACTGACATAAGGGCTAACATAAATACAATATTCTTCTCCAGACTCAGCCAGACGACAGATCTAGGGGAGATACAGAAGTTTGCGGACATAACTGGGATAGATGTCGCGAACCTATTCCAGCTAATGCCGAGGGAGTTCTATGTTGCGGGCCTAATGAATCCGCTCAGAAAACCAATAGCGATAAGGGTAAGGGAAGTAAAGGATGTGATCTAGATGTCCGAGGAAGAATATGAGTATGAGATAACACCAGAACTAGTAACAGAGATATCGAAGAAATCAGTAAGGGAATCTCAGCGAATAAGCGAGAGACTTGCGAAAATACTTGGCAAGCTCTCCAAGATAAGGGAAATATTGTTGGAGAAGAAAGAACAAGATGCCAAGATAGTAAGGATGGGGGGGATCGACATACCAGAAATACCCGCATGCTATGCTATAGACTCATCATTCAAGTCTCCTCTCCCTTTGGTTTTTGGGGATCTATTTATAGTTATTGGGGGCTATGTTCGATATCCACGGGTTAAGGGGGCAGACACCACAGTAAACAGAGGTCTAAGGGTGCTGGTGAGGTGTCGCGAGGAACTAACATCTAGAGTACAGTCAGCAATATCAAAGATCGTTGAGAGAAGGATAGCGCTTGAGATCCTTGAGCATAAGGAATATGATCAGGACGATAGGGGATGGAAAATACTCATGTTTGATGGACCACTTGTCCCTCTCTGGCCTATAATCCTATTCACGAGGTCCCTGTATCGGCAGGAGGAAAAACTATTGGAGATGTCTAGGAAAATAGCCTCAATATGTAGGAATAGGAGAAAAACAATGCTTGGCATAGTCAAGAGGGTGAGGACACACTTTATTGGCCGTGGAATAATAAGGAAATATGAAGAATTAGGCATCCTAACTGGTCTAGAAAAAGAAACAATAAAAGCGATGAAAGAGGCGAATGATAAGGCCCTCGCAACACTCCTGCTTGAGCCTGGAGAAGCACTAATAATCGGGAAATATGGGGAATCAGAAATAATCGAACTAGAACTCAAGGAGGTCGGGAGAAAGGGTGCCTTTGACGAATTCATAAACAATAATGAGTGGGTAAAGGACGTCATAGTAGCATTCATAAAACCCAAACGATCAAAACACGTGATAAGACTCGAAATACTTGACTATGGGGGCATAGGGACGGAAAAAATATTGGCATGGATAAATGAGAATTCCTCCCACACAGCATGCCCCCACGTCCTAGATATCGTGGACAAATACACAGCGATCTCAAACATAATATATGAACTCGCAAGAAAAATAATAATAAAAAACACGACAAGGACACTCTCAAGCCTACTGGAGAATCTAGATGTCGAGGAGATAGACATACTGCTAGACCTAGCCGACCTACAGAAGAAGTACATACCGAGAATGGGATGATGGGAAGCTTGGGAGCATTACTCCCCCCTAGATACAGAGCCATAATTCAGAGCAGCTCAGTTAGGGATAAGCAAGCAGAACTATATGAAAACTGGGAGAATGAGTTCCAGATATGCTACTTATTGATTTTTTGTTGTTCTGGATAGAACATCTCGCGTATACTTATGAATAATACCACGAAATATCCAGCAGACAGGACGATCAGAAAATGTATTGGAAGGTAAATAACTGCCGCATTCCATGCCATATGGAAAACTATACCAACCAGCATCCCCACATAGGGCCTCTTCCTGAAGAGCGAAATCCCAAAGATCAATGAGAATAGGGGATGACCAATCAACAGTATTGGGGTTCTCATAAGAACCACCATGATTCCCGATATGGTGCCTCCGCACGAGGCATAATATAGGCCATATACCACAGTTTCGGCCAGTGCGAATCCCCCACCAACACTAATACTCTGGAACCCTATAGCCCTAATACTTCTCGAGGACCTAGCCGTGTAGTATGTCAGGAAATCCCTGATGAGTTCCTCTATTACTGGGGACACAATTATCGCTGTGATTCTCCAGTCTACTACATATGGCCATAGGATCCCCGCTTTTATTAATGCCACGAACCCAACCCCTCCAACCCCAAGCATGGCTGAGTCAAGAATATCACTCCCAGAAACCCTAACCCTCAGGCAGAAATAGAGCACCCATAGAAATAGGGCAAAAACACTTAGGGGTATCAATATGAGCCCTAATGAATATAGGATCTCCCAATATCCCAACAAAGATCACCAAAGATGCGGAAAAGGTGATAATGTTCCCTAAGATAATAATTATTCGTACTTCATTTATAACTATTATATTAATGGGCTCCATCATATATGAGTACTAATGGACGAGCATGAGAGCACAATACGAGTAGTGGGTCAATCAGATAGAAAAATTTTTTCTTTTTTTATATAGTTGTGGTGGTGATATATTTTGTCATACTTCGAGTTTGATTATCCGATGGGGGTATTCGCTATATACATTCTGATAAGCTTTGTGTTCTCATTCCTATCACTATATTTTAGCTACCTTTTCTACTTTGTGAGTAAGAAACATGGTATAGAAAGACTTAAGCTTTTATTTCTTGGTTTTGTGATCATGGGTTCGGCCTATCTTCTTCAAACAATTGGCTGGCTTTACTTTGCTAAGTATGGAACAGCGGAAACCCCGATAACGATCCTCGGAAATACCATCCCCTTTCTACCAACAATGGTTGCGTTCTCCATGTGTTCAGTATTCTGTTGGTACACCTCGTTCTATGTGTATGCTAGACTCCAGAGGAATGATGTCCTCTACATAAAGGATTATCTGGTGATTGCCCTCGGGATTATCGGTGCGATAATAAGTTTACTACCCCACAACATGTGGATGAGGTCAGACATACCTAGGTTTCAAGAACCAACTCCCCTGAATCCCAACCCGCCAGTATATATAGAGTCTGTTATTAGGCTTACTACTGGTCTCCTAATAATTATTACTGGCTTTATGACGCTATTCTCGTATTTCCTACTATACAAGAAGAAGCTTAGGGAGGAGCCTGAAGATATCGTCCTAAGGAAGAGGCATGAGTACCTAATCCTTGGTATCCTATTGATGACTTTTGCTATGGCATCACTTGCTATTAGGGACATAGCAGCACTACGGGGGAGAGAAATTATTCCACCATCAATTGTTGCTCTACTAATCATAACATTCTTCCAGATAATATCGACATTATGTCTATATATCGGTATTATGGCACCAGAGTGGATTACTAAAAGGTGGGTGAAGAGTTGAGCCAACAAGTAATAGCGAGACCAGTAATAATACGTGTTAAGTGTCCGGTCTGTGGGGAGCAAACAGAGGTAACGGTATCATCAGAAGACTTCCAGAACGCCCTATCAGGAATCGTCAGAATCCCAATTCAGCACCAACACCCAACGCCTCACCTCATAATAATAGATATTGATAGGTATGGATTCATCAGGGGTGCATACATCTATCGACGGGTTATCCAACCGACCAAAATCCCAGTAGGGGAGGCCATAGATGTTTTAGGTATCGAGAAAACAACATACTTACTCTACTACCTCCTGAGGTATGAGAAATTGAGACTCGCGGGAAAAAGAGAGATCGTCGATAAAGCCAAGCTCCTAATACATGTTGTGGGTGAAACAACAAAAATAGGTGAATCAAAAAACGTGATAAACATAGATAAGATCAAAAAACCAAGAGCGACAATACAGCCACTACGGCAGATAGTACTACAGTCACTCAGACTAGAAACAGATGACGCAAAAGCAGAATGGATAAAAGGGGAATACAGGAGACTGAAGGACGGACTAAAAGAGTTGGAAAATGTATTCGAAACAAGGAAATCATGGACCCTAGACGAACTCCTAAAATCGCTAAAGACGGGAATAAACAAGGATGAGCTACGACTACTGCTCGACATAATAGAGGACAGAGGCTACAAAGTATCGAAAAGAATCAAGAATGCCGAGTACAAGATCAAGGGACTCTTCGGATAATCCACAGCCCTATGTTTCATAATCACGAATAACTCTGTCTATTTTTTCTGTACAGACCCGTACTGGGTAGATCCCGGAAAAAAGCAATAGAAAAGAGCAAAAATCAGCTAATGCGTTTTTTAGAGGGTTTTGAGAATGCCTCTCTGATTTTTTCTCTTTCTTTTATAACGACAACGGCTATTACTACGATTGCTATGCCTATGGCAATGTATGTTATCGGCACTCCCTTAGATCGGAAACTGAGGAATACGATCCTTGAGATATCTTCTGGGTACTCATCAGCGGACAATACAAATCTCACATAGAAATCACCGGGTTTATCGGCCCTAAAGTCTAGGTGGAGTGTCCAGCTCTCTCCAGGCTCCAGTAGGTCTCTCCTATATTCCGTTTTATTGAGGTATGTTAGGCCCTCTTGGGGGGTTATGGTTAGTGTTACATTTGACAGTGTGGTAACCCCCCTATTTGTTATCTCTACTGTTACTCTGTGAGTGGATCCAACATATACATACGGCTCAGTACTTATCACCATATCAAGCTTCATTGCTGAGAAGATCCAGTAGAATAGGTTCTCTATGAATACTGTGTTGTCCCCAAAGTAGTAGTAATCACTAAACATGTATGATGAGCCACACGCGAAGAGCCTACCAGAGCCATTTATGATTGCTACTACAGCCATAGTAACATTGGTGCCATCAACTACATGGGGATCTGTAGGGGAGCCTAGCGTGACGAATGTGTCATTATCCCCTAAGAGCACTGGATATATCTCCACAGGTACATCTGCCGTGGAATTAGTAATATTTAATGCTGTTCCTGAAAACCTAACATATTCCACCCCCACAGTCATCAATCTGGCGATGGTATTGTTGGCAAAGTTTGTGACCCTAACATCATATATCCTACCAAAGTTTGAGGTATTATCATATACGTCGCCATCTATCCAATATATACCATACTTTCCCGTAATGGCGTCATAACCGTTCTGATCTGCACTGGGCCAGAAGTATTGGTACCAGTTACCCATGAGTATGATGGCTCCCCCTTCCTCTAGGAAGCCCTGTAGGAGGGATACCTCCCCATCAGTAAATATCGGCTCTCCCTCCCCTGGGGCCTCAGGATTGGGGATTATTACTAGGGAGGTTATGTTTGGATCCAATATCTCGGATCTAAACTCGCCATGATTTATTAGGACTGGGCCGAAACTACTCGCAATATCTAGGAGTCCTTTCATATATCCAGATGCGAACCTATAGTATTGTTCATGCCCCTCATCAAAAATTATTATCTTCTCTGTCGTCGTTATTAATATCTTCCTGACAACGGCCTCCCCTGGGAACTCTATGGTCTTATTGGCGTCTTTTAGGTATGCTGATGACGCTATAGCGTGGATCACTAGTTCATACACATCAACAAGCCCTACCTCTATCCTAAATGTATAGTTTGTTGGTGGCGCCGTATTGTTTATTTCGGCAATAACGAGGGAGCTCGGCTCTATTTCCAATGTGGGTGTTGATGTTATATCTATACTTAGATTCCTTACATAACATGTATCCTCTGATACTGGGAATATGTTTCTGACGGCAATATGTAGGGTCGTATAGTTCCTATATGATATGTTTAGTACTCTATCCTCGAGATAGGCATCGACCCTAAACATGGGGAGCATGGATATTCGTATGTCCGTAGTACTAATGCTTTCCTCACCCCTATACACCACTACATTCAGAATCCCTGTCTCATTAGCACCATACACACCCTCAAGTGGCAAATATATAGTCAGTGTATCATTGGAGGAAACATTCCCAACAGGGTTTATTGTCACATACTCGAAGGGAACGGTATAGTTACCAGTACTGTTTTTAAGCACCATATACTCGGATGCCACCAGAAAGTAGGGAGTCTTAACATACAGCCCAAATGGGCCAGCCTCTGCGGTACCATTGTTCCTTATTGTTATTGTCAGGTTTCTGGTGATGCCAGGTAGGAATGTTGTATTCTCGATGGATATCTCCACCGTAATATTTTCTATACTTGTCTGATAAACAAAGTATTCACCAAGCACAAATATGCTGTCCCTCTCTGGTGGAATATCGATTATTGGATATGAATTATGACCGACACCAATATCCATCTTTTTCTGGGCAACAGTATCGTTACTCATGGTGATAGAATACCTTAGAGCTACAACCAGCAGTAAAATTATGAATAATGATGATATGTATATCCTCCTAGGCATCTTTCCCTCACCCACCCTGTATGCCCAATCTCCTCATGATCCCTAGATCCAGATATCTATCGAGCCACTCGACAAATATTAGTATTACCAGACCAACAAAAGCCTCGAATAGTCCTGCGAATAGGTACCGGAAGAAGGCATTTAGTTCAGCTGGGACACTTTCACCACTTACTTTTGTTACGGCTCCCCAGTCTGGTATTGCTGTTCCCACAATGACCTGTCCAAATAGTACCACCTGTATTGTTGCTACTATGCCATATAGAGTCGCTATTACCACAGCCACATAGCCGAAGGCCCTATAGTCTATTTTGCCTTCTCTCCTGAAAATAACCCCAGCGAATATGCCTGCCAGTATCGGGAATATGTCCATTATCTTTATCATCTCGATGGGCTGGGGGGCGGTTATCCGTTGGTCAGTCAGCCACCATATAATATTGAAGAATAACTTCTCGTTGTCCTCAGCCATTATGTACGGTGTTGATGTACCATAGATATACACATCACTAAACATCTTGCTTGACCCACATACAACAATTTTACTGTCCCCATATTCTATCGCCACCAACCATGGTATGTTGCCATATGTATGTATTTTCCCTGATGCACTCTCAGCATAGGATGTTGATGGTGATGTAGCAACTATGATTGCTGGATCTGACACCACGAGTGAGGCAGAATTAATGATAACCTTCTCTACATCATAGGCGATTATGTGTGGGTTAAAATCGTCACTAGTAACTATTACCTGCCAAGGATACCCATAGTTGCTTGTATCATCTTTTATCTCGTCGCCATCATCATTGGTTCCCCAGAACTGCACTTTATCCCCGATCCCTATATAGTTAAGTAGGTTGTTGAGGAATTCTGGTTTCCCATAGTGCCTATCATCGTACTGAATATCCCCCATTATTAGGAGTCTCCCTCCACCCTCAACAAAATTCTTGAGGAATTCAAGTTCTGTATCCCCAAAGTCGCTTGGGGGGTTAGGGATAACAATCACGGTCTTCTTCGGATCCCCAAATTCGTCTATATCTGGTATGGTGTCGCCACCAAACAAATCCTTAACACTATAATAGGATGTTGATACTCCAGCATCATTTAGGTCATCCACAAGGGAGGAATATCGGTCATAGCTATAGTATTGGTCCTCATCCACACGCCATACCACATTAATACCATTATTAGCTCCCGAAGAACCCGCGATCATCAACACAAATACCGAGATAATAAGGATGGACATTATTAGGGAGTATGGTCTCATCAGTCACCCCCTCCAAAAATCTTACCGAAAAACAGCATAAAAACATCACGATACCCCTCTAATTACCCTCCGCTTAGCTATCAAATCCCGCACAACTATGAGGAGCATAAATATCACTATTACGAATCCTATGAGATGCTTCACGGTATCCATGTATGCTTTTCTGAGGCTGGATGAATACTCTTTCAGTATCAGGGACTTGGTGTCTGATATCCCCCTAAGATTGCTCAGGATATCCTGCCTAAATAATCTATAGAGAACAACACCCACACACTCTCTTGGTTTCCTTATACCCAATATAAATGCTACTGTTGGTGCTATATCTATAAGCCTCCCACCATCAATCACGGCTCCAGGCTTTATTGGGCCTCCCCACACCCAGAATGGTACATCATCAACTAGTGGTGGGAACCTATTAAAATGTCCGTACCCCATCCCCCCATGGTCCGCAGTAACAATAATTACTGTATCGTTGTCCCATCCCTTAGCCGTTATATTATTGATCAGTCGCCCCACTAGGTTTGCCTCCATAGCTATAGCTGTTTTGTATTCCCGGCTATCGGTAGAGAACTCATGCATCGCATCATCACTATCTACCAGATGGATAAACATTAGTAGTCCCCTCTCCTCTATTTCGTCTTCATGCTTTGTTATAAACTCTAGGGCCTGCTCCATATTGTATGAGGATCCTCCTCCCCCCATTCTTGTCGTGTTTTCGTCTCCAATAAAGCCACTCAGGGTTTCGGGAGCGAAGAATGTAGCGGTTATTATCCCATAGTCATCGGCGATTTCGAATATGTCTTCCGCCGTAGGCTCCTTAAAATCACGCAGTATTAGATGCCTACGCTCCTTGAGGTATCCAGGCCCTAACTCGCAGCCATGTATCTGGGGCCATGTCCCCGTAACAATAGATATATGGTTTGGATATGTAACCGTTGGATATGTCCCAGTAAACCTCCTAGCCCAAGCCCCCTCATCCCTATGTTGTGTTATCCAATGATCGGTACTCCAGAAAGTATCGGCACGCGTACCATCGAGAGTTATTATTATCACCTTATTGGCGAGAGGTCTTTCCCTTGTTGATTCATCCCCCGGATCCATACTATATGATACTAACGTCGATATGGGGGCTACTATGACTAGGACAACTATTGCGAGGGCTTGCGCTCTCCTTTTAAGTACTGTTATTCGTCTTGTCAGAATTAAATCATATAGTATGAGTAATATGGTAAGCATTAGTATGGGGATTAGTGTGTTATCGAATAGCCATATAGAGCTATTTCTCAGTTCCTCCGATGTCGCTAATGCGGACTCGGCACCCTCTGGACTTGATGGGAATACGAGTACTGCTGGAAGTGCCAGTATGAGCACTATGGATATTATGAAGAGCAACACTATTCTACCCTTGGATATATCTTTAAGCATTTTTCTCCAATCTGGCATGTCTATAACCTCTTAAGAGCTTTTTTATGAGGAATGGGGTCGCTAGGATTACTACCCCGATACCTATCGAGATTGCGAGGGCATAATATACTTCTGGTGGTGTTTCAGCCTCCGCTTTCTCCACAACCAAGATTTTTGTTTCTCCCCGTCCCAGAGGTGTATCCTTCGACGATATGATGGCCTCAACCAAATATTCGCCCTCCTTCTCAATGATAATGTTCGTCCTTTTTGTCCCAGCTGCTGTTTCTATCTCGATATTCTGGCTAATAATGGTCTTGTTTGTCTTTGTATCCACCACAGATATTGTGAGTATTGTGGGTTCATATCGTGACATGGAGTATGATACATTTATCTCTATGCTCTGATGTGGGTTTGCGATAGCTGGGTTAACACCAACCTTGATATCTGCGAAGTTTTTATATACCCCTAGATCTCTCCCAACAGAATCCTTTGGTGCCCTAACACCTAGAAATCCGGCTAGTGTTGGGCATATATCAAGTAGCGATACATTACTCGGAATACTGTAGTTCGAGTCATACATCCCACCACTAAATATTATCGGTATGGTACGTGTATTTACTCCTCCATGCGCACCCTTTGAGGTATACTTATATATGTAGTAGGGTGCCCTCAAACTTATTACTATATCTCCCGCATATGTTATATTTAAACCAATATCGGCCAGGGTACCATTGGCCCCCTCTATAGGCCTCCTCGTCCAGATGCCCTCAATCCAATCTATTTTCGCTAGATAGTCCACAGCAACATCGAGGTCTTCCTCGTGTTTAAGGTAGATATATGCGAGAGTACCTATGGGTACAACCCTATGTTCGACAGGTAAACCAACAATATGTTTATCATCGGAGGTAAGAACCTGGTACTCTGGCACTGTCTGGATCATGGAGTGGTCCGTGGCGACCACAATGAGTGTCCTTTCCCATAGTCCACTCTCGTTGAGATAGTCTATTAGGTTTCCTATTTTTGAGTCGATGATCCCTAGTATGTCCTTATAGTAACTACTCATGGGCCCATGAGTATGTCCAGATGCGTCTGGCTCTGGGAGGTCAATCACAACCAATGCGCGTTCTCCATCTATTATGCTTCTGGAGAATACATCTATTATGTTTATAGACCTATTTATTAAATCGTCGAGGTATGATTCCCTAAATATTATTGGTAATGAGGGATCATAGGGATCGAATGGCTCGGGGTAATATACAGATAGTGAGGCCTTCCCCTCCCTACCCAAAGCAACCGAAACTTTGGATTCTGAATATATAAAACCAAGCTTGACATTTTCCTCATTAAGGACCTCTGCCAAACTCTCCCCCTTAATCATATCAGAGTATCCAACAGTTTCTGGCTCAACATCTGGGGGGAGTAGATGGTAGTATGTCGAGTTTATGGCATAGGTATTAACAACACCATTAATCTCTGGTGGTGCCCCTGTGAATAGGGCCGCCCAAGCAGCAGTTGTTGCGGATGGAACTATTGTCTTGCCCAATACAAGGGTTCCAAGATTTATGAGCTTATGGAAATTCTGGAGTTGTCCAGCATCTAGGAGTTCTTCAAAGACCGTATAGTTTAGCGCATCAAGAATTATCAAGATTGCTAGTCTCCCATAGACCACATTATTGTTTTCCTTAGGTATGGTATTACCATATACCATGGTGTTCCCGTAACTTGTTGACGTCGGCGTTAGGAGGAATATTAGCAATAGAAGCGTGGTAATCCATCTCAAAGCCAACACCTAGGCAATTCCATTATCAGTAAAATTATTTCATTTTTTATTGCCATGTCATATGGAAAGGGGAGCGGAATTCGGCTTTGCGGTGGAGGTTTGGTATTGATTTAAATCTTCTATTAATGAGTGTAGATTGGGAGCAATAATGTGGTATAGTGTTGTTGTTGAAGATTTATCATTTAGATATGAGATAGCTAAGGATTACATATTACGAGATATAGACTTTAGGGCCAGACCAGGAGAATTCATCCTATTAATAGGCCCCTCTGGTTGTGGCAAGACAACATTCATAAACACAATAAATGGTATTATCCCACACGTCCTCAGGGGTGTCCTCAAGGGAGATGTGATAGTTAGTGACGGGGAAACCGAATATGTCGTAAGAAGGACACCAATAAAGACCCTCGCAACGATAGTTGGAACGGTCTTCCAAGATCCTGAGACCCAATTTTTCACGCTTTCCGTGCTCACCGAGCTTGCTTTTGGTCCAGAGAACTTGATGCTTCCCCCAGAAGAAATAAAGAGGAGGATAGATTTCGCGGTTGAGGCCACAGGGATCGAGCATCTACTCCAGAAAAGCGTCTTCGATCTTAGTGGTGGTCAAAAACAACGTGTAGCAATAGCGTCGGCGCTCACCATGATGCCCAAAATATTGATTCTCGATGAACCAACAGCTAACCTTGATCCGCAGGGTGCGAAGGAGGTTCTAAGGGTTATTGATCGTCTGGTTAGAGAACTAAACATAACTGTGATACTGATAGAGCATAGGCTTGAGGAGGTCTCAAGGTATGCGGATAGAGTAATCGTTATGAATAAGGGGGAATTCATTGCTGAGGGGTCTCCAAGGAAGGTTTTTGGGGATCCACGTATTGTGGATCTTCTTTATGATATTGGTATCCGGCCACCGTGGCACATAGAGATTCTCCATAGGGTATCTCGGGGCAGCATAGATACTGATAGCATCCCCCTAACAATAGGTGAGGCCGCAAAAATCCTTGCAAGGCTTCTTCCAGGGGGGCACGTTCCCGATAAGCCCAAAAGACTCCACGAATTAGAGGAATATTACAGAAACCTAGATAAGAGGAAAAAGGTCATAGAGATACGGAACCTATGGTTTGTCTATCCAGACGGTACTGTCGCATTAAAGGGGATAAATCTCGACATATATGAGGGCGAGTTCGTCGGAATAATCGGCCAGAATGGTTCTGGGAAATCAACACTATGCCTAACACTCCTAGGACTCTATAAGCCAAGCTATGGATATGTAAAGGTTCTAGGTAAGGATGTCTCCAGAATAAATCTTGCTGAGATGTCTCAAAGTGTCGGTATGATATTCCAGAATCCGGACCTCATGCTCTTCCAGAATACGGTCTGGAATGAAATTGCCTTCGGGCCGCGGAACCTTGGTCTCCCCCCAGATGAAGTTAGGAGAAGAGTTGAGGAAGCACTAAGGATGATGAAGCTGGAGGAGTATAGGGATCATATCCCAAGGGCACTCAGTAGGGGACAGAGACACAGGGTTGCTGTGGCATCAATACTCGCCATGAGACCAAAGATCCTTATTGCCGATGAACCGACAACTGGCCAGGATTATGGGAGTTGTCGCGAATACCTTGAGTTGTTAAAGAGACTAAATGAGGAGCAGAACATGACGATACTGGTTGTTTCGCATAGTATGGATATAATTGGCAAGTACGCGAGGAGGGTCATTGTTATGAAGGATGGCAGGATCTTGGCGGATGGCCCAACACACAAAATATATAAGAACATTAGGATGCTCGAGGAAACCGATCTAGAACAGCCAAGGGTATTACAGATAGTTGAGGAACTCAACAAGATGGGCTTTCAGTTCCCCCCAGTACTCACAGCGGAAGAGTTTTTGGAGATGGTAGGCTAGGGTGGGGAGCATGGGTGCTGGGACAGAATACATTAAGTCTCTCTTCATAGGTTTTGTTTTCACACCAGTATTTTTTGTGGTGATAAACGCCATTGGGTATGAGCTTCAGAAATTCCTACTATTCAGAGGCATGCCGATAGCGATACATCAAATAGCCATGTGGCTACTCTTAATACCTGAGGAATCAAGACAAACAATTGGTGTTATTGGGACAACACTGGCATGGGTAATGGGTTGGTTACTGGCCTGGAGTAGGTCTAGGAACACAATAATGACGATCCTAGCGATACCAACAAGCTTCTTCCTCTACATAATGTATCTTGTAGCCTTCTGGCGTATCCCAGTAGTCATATATCTACCGGAGGGAATAATCCCCGTTTCCTTCTCCTCCATAGCTGTTTGTGTGTTTGCTGTCATAAACAAGTATAGGCCAAGGAAAACAATATTTGACCTCCTAGAGCGTGCCGGGAAAGTCTTTCCTGACGCATGGAAGAAGCCATATAATCTCCCCATTAGGTGTCCGAGGTGTGGAGCGATACTACATTCAAGCCCAAAGTATTGTTGGAACTGCTACTCCGAAATTGAGGAGGATCTAGGGGTGATGTTCCATGAGTATGAGTATAGACCTTAGCTGGTTGCTAG
Source organism: uncultured Nitrososphaerota archaeon (assembly GCA_964628995.1). Classification (GTDB taxonomy): domain Archaea; phylum Asgardarchaeota; class Njordarchaeia; order Njordarchaeales; family Panguiarchaeaceae; genus Panguiarchaeum. Next base: position 15,900 of record CAZVPA010000019.1, read on the forward strand.
AAATAATACCCGAGATCCCTCCCGGTATTAGGTATTGGTTGGGGTCGCTACTAATATTTATCGTACTTATCTTGCTGGTACCAGGAATAATAGCGTACTTGGTATTCGTCATCATAGGGATCTCTGGGTTTAGGAGGCTGTTTAGTTATGAGAGGCGGGAGTCAAGGATCCATAGGATGCATCCGCTCCCAAAGATAATTTATGTCTTCTTCATAAGTATTATAGTAACGTTCGTAGAGAGGCCGGAGACACTACTAGTGATCTTTATTGCGACGCTCATACCCTGGTTTTTTGCGAATCCAAGTAGGGACAAAATAAGGCTTGTGGCAATAATGCTTGTACTGCAGTTCATAATGACTGCATGGTCGCAGAGTTTTCTGAATCCATACTACACTACTCCAGCATACACAAGGATCTATATAATGCCTCCTTCACTTCAGTGGATGAGCAGGAGTATCTCCCTTGAGGGGGCATACTATGGTATGATCCAGAGCCTAAGAGTAATGGCGGCAATATCGGCAGCACTATTATTGGTCACAACAACACACCCAAGCGACATCATCTATGGCCTGAGAAAACTAAAGTTTCCCTACGAACTAGTATTTATGGTATCCATAACAATAAAAGCAATACCTTCACTCCTAGAAAAAATATTCCTCGTGATTGCTGCCGAGAGGGCAAGAGCATTATCGTTCATACCGAAACTATCAAGAAACCCACTAGGAATATTTACAGCAATTAAGAGAGCTCTGGGGGCAATAATACTTGCATTTATCCCCGCAATAATAGAGGCAATACGTGAAGCAAAAAGAATGGCGCTGGCCGCAACAGTGAAGGCATTCAGAGCATACCCAAAAAGAACAGAATATATGCTAATACCGCTCAAACCTTCAGACAAAATAATCGTAATTGCTATGATAGCCACACTAATATCGGTCATAATAAACCAAATCTTCCAAATATTCCCACTGTGATGAGTAATACTGGCTCTAGCGCTATATAAATAATTTTTTGGCTAATCTTTTAGACATAGATCAAATTTTGGTGTATCTTATGCGTAGGGAAGCCTTGATAGTATCATTACTATTGTTAGGCCTTCTGACAGCCCCCCTAATGTCTGTTAGTATTGTAAAACCACAAAACAACAACACATCAATAATCACCCAAAATAACACCCCAAAACCCCGGCAGATCTCAACAACACAGACAGCAATGACACTACCATTCGAAATGAAGGCATTCATTGATGATTCAAACGCGTATTTTAATGCCAGCAAGATCACGCAATTTATTGACTTACTAGAAAGTAAATATGGGCTGACGGTGGTGACTGGTAGTGAATACGGGGTTACCAGTTATAACTATTCCTATTTATCCCAGTACTCGATCTTTGTTCTTCCCGAATCCGAATTACACCCTGGAGTAAGTGAGCAAAAGGATGTTGTTAAATATATCAATACAACAAGAAGTCTTTCTATGATCCTAGGAGAAATGCTCAGGTATGCGAGCTATCTCGAGGTTCTATCGAATATATCCAAGCCTTTTGGTGTGGAATTTTTGAAGGGTAATGCCTCGGATCCGACAAACTATTCATATTATAGTAGCTATTTAGACTATCACTATCCAATAGCATATAACTGGGCTAACAATACTTATGCGGTTAGCCTAAGCAATAATAGAGATCTAACAATATATATGAGCTCGACAACATCCCTAAATATATCCAACAAAGGGCTGAATGGTACATGGGTGAATATTTATCCGTTGGTTGTGGGAGACTCTGACACAATGTTTAATAAGACTACTTGGGGAAGCAAAGTGATCTATATGGTTCTTATAGAAACTAAGAAAGGTATGGCTCTATTCTCTGGCAGTACAGGTATGTTGCGGGATAGCTATGGTTATTTTGACCATAATGAGCCATTCATAGACAATCTTATTCGGGCTTATATGTCGCAAGACTTAGAAATTGTAAGTTTTGAGGCCCCCTCTGGGACGATAACAAGTGGGAACACAGTTATCGTTAATATAACTGTTAGAAATAATGCTGAGTCATCCATCAATGACGTATATGTCGGACTTGAGATATATGGAGCTATAAATCTACTGAATAATGTTACTCATTATATAAACTTAGGTACACTAAATAGTGGTGAACAAAAAACGGTGAGATTTGTCATTGAAATCGCTGGAACCAGTAATGCATATCTAGAGGCCAAAGTTTGGAGCATGACAGATGGAGAAATAAATACTAATATTGTAGGCGACCAAAGACGAGTTGAATTCACAACACTCGGCTTACTAGTTGGTGGTGAGGTTGAGCCCGATTACATTGTGTTGCCTAATTTCAATAGGAGTAGATTGACTATTAACATAACAAATCCTGCTGAGAATCCCAATGCTACAAATGTAAATGTCTCCATTCAACTTCCCGATGGTGTCCAAACAATCAATGATACATTCTATGAGCTCGGTAATATAACGAATGGATCAAGCCGTATACTAGTTATATACCTGATAACGACAACTACTGGAGTGAAGATCCTAAACATTAGTGTATCCAGTGGGAATCTAGGTACAGCATTTAGGCAAGTCCGCTTTAGGGTTTATGGTACACCATTCATAGTTTATGATCAGGGGCATGAACAATACTTCACAGCAGGTAGATTATCAGAGTTTATTAGCCTACTTGAACAGTATGGCGATGTATACATAAACAATGGAACCTTGGATGCAAATCTTATTGGGAATGCGTCCCTCATAGTCCTACCAATACCTGGTGTTAATACGAGTGGTGATGTATCTACATGGTATGTACCTAAACCACTAACAAGTGATGAGGTAAACGCATTAGTGGACTATATAAATAATGGTGGCAAGCTAATAGCGATCGCTACTTGGTATAGATATATTCTGGATGGGACGCTTCATGGACTTAATAATGTCACTAGTGTCTTCGGAATATACTTCCAGGACGCAGAAATAATAGATGAGGTAGATAATGATGGTAAGGCATGGTATCCCATACTTAGGAATCTTGAGGCCCATCCAATAGCATCGGATGTTGAGTATGTTATAGCGGCGAGCTCCACCTATATGCTGATAACTGGTGATGCCAAGGCTATTGTTAGAGGAAACCCAACGACATATGGTGCGACTAATGAATCAAACGCATATTATTATCACCCTACTGGGGTCAATGGTTCGAATGTTATTGCTGTGGCTGCTGTAGAGACTCAATCACACGGTAGGATTGTTGCGTTTGGAGGTGGATCGATGCTTAGCACATACTTCGATAATAACTCGTTACTGATCGAGAATTCCATTATTTGGATTCTTGGTGATACCGAGGCACCCACTATAGCGATCAATGTTGAGAACATCACTGATGATGAGGGTAATGTTATTGGGGCACGGATAACCGTGGTGGCGGAGGACAATTTGGCGCTGAAGAGTATCGTAATAACAGTAAATGCTACCGAGAAGTATAGGAATGAGGAACTACTAACCCATAGATATACATACGTATTCTCGATTGAGGAGAATGGTACATATGTGATACAGGTGGTGGTTGAGGATCATGCGGGACTTACAACATCAGCTGGGGAGATAGTATTCATATCAGTGGCGCCTCCTCCAACAACTACGACTACTACGACTACTACGACAACTCCTATGCCTCAGTGGATATACTTCGCCATCGCGGGAGTAGTCATAGTAATAGGTATAGGAGTAGCGATATATATTATCAGGAGGAGAAGCGTATAGATTTTTTCTTTTTTCTTCCAATTATGGATACCTATTATGGTTTTTTCTGATTTGGTGATCTATATGGTGAAGTCTAGGGTGTCTGTATCCGTGGTAAGGCCAGATAATAGGAGCACAATAATCCTTCTGCTTATTTTTGCTCTCGCAATCATGTATACCCTCTACAATACATGTGTACGGGGGGCGGATCAGGAAATACCGGTTGAGTATAGGATAACTGCTCCCTATAATCCTCCTCCAAGACCACATAAGGATGGTGAGGTTATTGTTGGTAGGGAATACTTTACGGCTAGGCTCTATATAGTGTTTGATACTGATATTTCTGGTCTAGAGGTCTTCCTAGATGTGACGGGGGAGTGTAAGTATCCGAGTGGTTATAATGCTACCTTTGAGCCTCGCTTATCGGAAAACAAGCCTAGGGCGTCCGTCTATAAGGTTCATACAGGAGGCGAGTCGGAGGAAGTCAACATATCAGATTCGCTCTCCTTACTCACGGAGGAAAACAGAAAATATATATACATTAGTCTCCCTGAGGTAAGTGAGGGGGAGGCATATGATATCCTCTGGCAATTAGTACCTCCCCAGGAGATGCCGAGTAATATAGACAAATATGTTATAGCACTCAAGATAAAACTCGTACTACACTTCCCCAATGGAGACTCCGAGCCCGTGGATCTCCCCCAAAAGATAATCAATATTGTCCATCCCCCCGTAATGAACTATATAATCATAACGGCTCTAGTTGCTGCTGGTTTCGGCCTATTATTGTTGTCTGGGTATGTTGGGTTTTTCAGGATGTTTTCCACAACGGATCTCGTAGTGATAGCAATAATCTCGGCAATGCAGGCAATATGGGTCCATGTTATTGGGAGAATGCTTGTGTTTCCACTCTTAAATAGGGTTCCCCTAACATATAACTTTGCGGTCGGCGACTTCCCCTATATCCTTCTCCTCATACTCGCGGTAATGCTTGTGAAAAAGCCAGGAACGGTAAGCCTGACACTTTTCGTCTATAACCTATCTAGCCAAATAATGGGGTTCTACTCATTCAATCCCGCTTGGTGGTCATATCCCATAGCTGAAGGCATAGTCCCCGATCTCTGGATTCTTGTTAGGAGGGAGGCAATACTTACCGATAGGGTGATATTCTTCAAAAGATCAATATCAGTTGAAGAACTTGAGACAGCACCAAAATGGAGACCCATCAAGTACATAGATGGATTCATAATAGGCTTTACACGTGGCTTCACAATGCAGTACACATTATTTGTAGTGTTCCTCCCATACTTCTACAGGATCAGCTATAGCTTCGGATATGTATTCTGGTGGATGGTAATCCCATGGGCGATTGGTAATGGTATTGAAGGGATAATATCGATACCCATCGCGGAGGATATACGGAAGTCAGCAGCGGCTCTATAGTTGGATCAAGAAGAATTATCTTATCTATTCTGTTCAACATAAATTCTCTATTTTTGTTTTTTTGTTATGTTAGTATAATACTGACGTTAGTACAATACTAACGGTAGGGAAAAATGTCTAACTGTTTAGAGAAAGGAGTTTTCCCGTCCAACAATAGACCTCTAGATAGGATATATAGTTTAGAGTACGAGAAGAAAATTAAGTAAACTGGTTACGATGATGGAGCTCCAGGAGGTATTTGTGGCACTTCTCGGCGACCTGGAGAAGACGCATAATATTCTCTTAGACTTTAAGGACAAGAGCAAACCATTTAGGTGGAAAGTACCTCTTCAGGTACATAAGAGAAAGTATGATGTAATAATACAAGGCACGGCAAGGGGACTTCCTAGATCCTTACGGCGGGAAATCATGGAAAGGACAAGGGGAATAATAGTTTATGGATTTTATACCTCTGAGATCGCTGTAGCAGTAGCTAAATTAGCCAAACTAATTAAACATATTGATTTTATCATATGGTGTGATCTGGAGGTACCAGATAGCTTAAAAGCGCTACAGATACCAATAGAAACAGGTATTGTCGAGACTAAGGAAGATATGATAAGACTCATCAAGAAAGCATTATTTAGAGCCTATGAAATAATTTAGAAATAATTTACTGTTTTTATATCAACCAGAATCATATATCGGGTAGTCTCCATACTTCACATTGTTATCGGTGATCCTAATGTCCAGTTGTAAGTTTAAGGAGAAGATAATAGACCATGAAAGCGGGAAGGAGATAATATTTGAATGCAAAGAGGTGGCTGTAAGGAATGGTTTCTGTATGTTTCATGAGGAGAATTATTGGAATGATGACCCAGATGGTGTTCGTTCTCGTTTTCGTGAGATCGTTGATGAGGCTCTAGAACTGGGCGAGAAAGTTCTCTGCGTTGGCTATAACTTGGTGGATGTAGACCTAAGTATGAGGGAGTTTGATGTGCCACTCTATTTTGTTATGGCTAAATTTCATGGTGGACTGTCCTTTCAGAGATGTGTCTTCAGCAGGCCCATAGATTTTAGTCTAGCATACTTTGGTGGTGAAGTAGCATTTAATGGATCCGTATTTAGGGGCGATGTCTATTTTGAGTACTCGGACTTTGCTGGTAATGCATATTTCCGCATGGTTGATTTTGGTGGGGAAGTAAGTTTTAGTAATTCAAGGTTCCAACGCAGAGCTGTGTTCTGGGGATCCAGATTTAGGGGTGATGCCATTTTTGGCTCAGTAGAGTTTTCTGGTGAGTGTGACTTCAGGTTAAGCAAATTTGGTAAGGATGCTGATTTTTCACACTCCAAATTCTATGTGGCGAGGTTTCTGAATGCTCGGTTTGATGGTGTAGCGAACTTCAAGTTCTGTAAGATACTCAAAGAAGCGGATTTTCGTGGTGTGGTGTTTGGGTCTAGGAGTATACTTAGAGGCATAAGGGTGAGAAAAAAGGCCAAGATAAGGGGTAAGATAGACCTAGCTGAGTACCTATAAACTCTCAATAAAATTAGGGGCTCCAAGCCCTTTACATGCCTGCTCATAGCCGAGCTCACATGCACGCCTAATATACTGGAGCCCTTTTTCTCTTTGTCCAATTCTTATATATAGCCTGCCCAGTGTATATAGGGTTAGAGCATCCTTGGGGTCTATCTCTAATGCTTTTTCATAGCACATGATCGCCTTATTATATTCTTTTTTGGCAACATAGGCTGACCCCATGTTGAACCAAGCCTCCTTTATATTGCTATCTACCTCTAGCATTTTCCTAGCACACTCTATTGATTCGTCATATCTACCTAGAATCCCATATGCTACAGCCATGAGATTTAGCGCGTCTATGTCTGATGGATCCAGTTTTACGGCCTGCTTAAGGTATTCTATGGCTATCTCTGGTTCTTTGATGTTCATATATGCGAGACCAAGATTGAACCATGCTGGTTGGAAGTCTGGTTTTGTCTCGGTGGCTTTTTTGAAGTATTTTATTGCTGTATCTAAATCTCCATTTATGGAATATATATATCCCATAATATTCATTGTTTCTGCGTCGTTAGGTTTTACTTCCAAGATCCTCTCAAGGTATTCTCTTGCCCTAGGCAAGTCGTTGGTTTCAACATATATACGGGCCAACAAATATAGTGCGTTAATGTTGTATGGGTCTTTTTCAACTATCGATCTGAGGATCTTAATTGCTGCACTAATATCGCCAGACTCAAAAAGTTCTATGCTTCTCCGTATTTTCCTGTCAATATTTTTATTCTCCACTTCTGACACCAGTTCTATGTCTATCAATATGTAATCACTATATATAAAGGATCACATTAGTATTTTCTGCAAGGAGGGCGCTCTAGCAATATTATATATGCGTATATGTGTGTATCACATGGTCTTTTTTAAATGCTTTTTGATAATTTTTCCATGAGATATATCAAACTATTGGGTGGTGGTAAGGATGAAAGCGTATCTCCTTGTGCGGGTCGAGGCTGGAAAAGAGAACCATGTCCTGGATAAGATAATAGAGATCGAGGGTGTAAGGAAGGCCTCTTTGGTGTTTGGGCCGTATGATGTTGTCGCTGAGGTTGAGGTCACAACACATGATGTGTTGGATAATGTTGTTGTTGGTGGAGTAAGGAAGATTGATGGTGTTAAGGATACGTTGACTCTTGTGGTTGCTGAGGAGAAGTCTAAGTAGCCAGTTTTTTATAAATTCTCTTTTTTATTGGCTGGTTTCATATAGATTATGTCTCCGCTCCAATAGACCATCCTCCTCAACAAGCGCTTAGCGTTTCCTCCACCAAGGATTCTTTTCATTTCTCCTATTGTTACTCTACCATAACCATTCTTTTCGAAGAATCTTTGCGTTTTTTTGTTGTCCTCACTAGTTAGTGCCCAGAATCTCTTGGATCCTTCTCTACACATTATGTACTCGGCTTCCCTGAGTAGGGATGTGCCTATGCCTTTTCTCTGGAAATCTGGATGTACAAAAATGTACCATATGTGCCCCTCAATGCTTCTTGAGAGTCTGTATGACTCAAACTCTATAGCTCCTACAATTTTACCTTTTATTTCTGCTATGAGTGTATGAGGGGCCCTCATAGCACCAACAACACTCCAGTATTTATCATTCTCACTCATAAATGCTAGGTTGGCTAGAGTTTTTATTTCTTCAATATCTTGTCTTCTGAAGTTTCTAATGTTTATTTTTAGCATGTATCCCCTCTTTTTGGATATGTGTTAGTCCTCAACAAAATCAATAACTATGCTCTTCTTGCCATCCAACCTCTTAACTATTTTGAGTTCGATCTTGGCTTTGTCTATGTCGCTGATATTCAGCTCCTCTATGATTGTCCTCCATTCCCTCGGGCTTATATATATTGCTTTTCCCCCACCAAGATTAATAATGTGTTTCCTACGTCTTCTCGTTACTGTCCCAGAAATAAAGAAACCATCAAATACTAAGGGGATATCTCCACCACTAGGGAGCACTCTCTGGTTATTTAGCATTCTCGTAAGTTTCCTTAGGAAGAGTCTTGTTGTACATACATGCTCGAGTGTCTCAAAGAATTCGATTTCTCGGAGAGTATTATTAAGGAAGTCTAGAAACAGCTTTAATGTTCCTTCGCTTGGGTAATGTTTTATTGTCTCAGATAGTACTGAGACCCCCCTAACGATCTCATCCTTAGTAAGCTCCTCACCACTTATTATCTTGTTTATAAGGCCTAGGATCTCCCTGATAGCCTTCTTTTCACCGACCCTATCGAGTATATGGACAACATCCTTGAGGACGCCCGCAAGCATATCTATGAGGGCTTCCTTTCTCTCAGTTTTAGATAGAGGCGTCAATAGATTTCTAGATCTTATAGTGCTAGTCTGCCTACTACATAAATCATCCTTTATCCTTTGCCAGAGGCTCCTAGCTATTGATGGTACACTATATAGGTTATCATGCTCCCAGAGACTAGAATAATACTCACCCCTATCATTTGGGAGTGTAACAAAGGGATATTTGAGAATCCTACGTAAGGTCTTAAGTGTAGACTGCATCCTTGGCTGATAAGACATGAGAAGAACAAATAAGGAGACATACTCACTTATGACGGGTAGGAGATGGTATTCCCTTATTGAATAGCCAGGTATATGCCGACATGTATCAGAAAAAAGGTGGCTCGCAACATTGGTTGCGTCTTTCTTTTCTACAAGTTCTTCCTCCGGAAACCTGATAGTGACATCTAGTGCCTTCTCAGAAAAGAAGATATTTACTTCTGGTTCCACGTCATACCCTCTCATACATAAAAAGTCGGTCATCGACTTCTTCGTTATCCTCCTAATCCTGTCTCTTAGCCTTACACCTATCCTCCTGAAGGAGAAGAATGTGAATAGGTTCTCGATCCTTATTTGTTCCTCACTATATAGCACACGGATCGGGGTCTTTATAACTACCCTATCTGGCCGGATCACAAAGATATCTGAGACATCCTCAGCACTACTGGAAGCATTCATCATATCCCCTCAGCAAGCACAATTAAGCTAGTATAAACCCAAAAAAAATGATACCATAGTACATATTTAAAGATATCCAAAAAGAGAATATTTCCATCCAGATGAGCAAAATATATCGGCTCAGAGATCTCATCTTTTAGTCCAATATCCTTCCAAATCAATATCTCCTCAGATACATCTTATCCCCCCAGATAGTTGATGTGGACATAGATATAATCATAGAGTTGTAAAATTCGTGATGTGTTGTTGGGGAATTTTTATTAAAGTTCAGGCATTTTTGTAGAGTGATACCTATGAAAATCAGAGACATCGTTAAATACAGGAAAGAAATCGAGATGCTCAAACCCGAGAGGCATGTCCTCATAATCTACAATGATGGAAACTCAGAGATCCACGAGTGGGGAGATGGCACTATAATAGAGGTACCAGATGATTTTTCATTCGAAAATGTATTCATAATCATTCATAGACATTCTAAAACCAATATATTTAGCCAGATAGATCTGGTATTAGGAGCTAAATATGATATTTATGTGGGAGTTGTCTACGGGAAAAAACTAAAGGTAGCAAAGGCCACAGCGAGAAAAATAAAACTACCAGACGGTAGGGAGGGATTGATTCTAGACAAAGTTGAGAAAGCATACGAGTATAACTTTAAAAACAATAAGTGGAGGAAACTCCATAGGGAAAAAGAAATATATAACGTAATGGTGATAAGGGTCTGGAGGGGCCTGATTCCATTCATTGAGGATCTGTGGATGGATATAGCGGGGAGGGATGGGGTGTTTGGAAGATTAGCATCCACACTCAATGAGATTATCAAAAGGATATTCCGCTCAAGTTTGAGGATCAAAAAGGAATTAAAAAGACAAACAATGTCAGTGACTTGGGGTCTCATTGCTACACCCTATAATAAATAGTCCTCCATCGTTAAATCAGTACAAAACATGTGTTATATAGGTATTATTTGACACTGGGTTAGTATAGAACCAATGAAAATATAAGATTGGTTCTACCGATCCT
>CAZVPA010000020.1:0-25365 GCA_964628995.1 uncultured Nitrososphaerota archaeon
CTCGTGCCGCCCTTAGCCAGCATTTTGCTATTCGAGCTCAAGGCTCAGGTGTGTCTTTCGCCTCGGGCGGCTAGGCTAGCTTTTTACCGGGCTCTATGGCCCAAAATAAAATCAGCCTTTGAGGCGCCAAGTGGCTACCCTCCACTAATATAGCTAGAAGTTGTCGAGAAAATAGTAAGCAGTAGGTGTGTATGGTCGCGAAGCGACACTAAAGCTTTTTTATCCACTGTGTGAGGATATTGCTGATATTGGAATAGATGGATTAGAGTTCCACGTATGCCGGGGGGTAGGATGTATATGGACTGGTCTATGTGTTCACTATTCTTAGCGTTTTTAGTCTTGTTTCTTCCTTGGTTGCGGTTACTAACCAGACCCCATATTCCTTGGCTTTATCAATGGCGTCTGGTGTGAAGCGCATCGCATATATCACAACGATGAATTGCTTGTCTCTGTATTCTGGGGCACACTTAGCAAGTTTTTTTGCTCTATTGACGATCCATTCTATAATGCGAGGCCCAGCCCTAACCGTTGCGTCACCAAATAAGACATAATTGCCTTTGGCATCGAATAGGTTTATCTCCATGCCACATATTGTCTCGCTCCTAGGCTCCATCACAATATTGTACTTGCTGAGCCGCCACTTAACATACTCCCTTGCCTCCTCCTCAAGGGACAGCATGAGCCGATCAAGGCTTTTCTTTACATCAGACATATCCTTCTTTAGTGTTGATACATCCTTCTTTAATACTGATACATCTTTCTTTAGTGTCGAGACGTCTTCCTTCAGCACAGAGACGTCCTTCTTAAGTGTCGAGACGTCTTCCTTCAGCACAGAGACGTCCTTCTTAAGTGCCGCCACATCCTTCTTTAGTACCGAGACGTCGTTTTTCAGCACTGAGACGTCCTCTTCTATTTTACCAACTTTCTTTTCGATTCTGTCTAGTCTTCTTAGGTATTCCTGGAATAATTCTATCGGGACAAAATATTTCTTAAGTATTTCGAACATTCTGAATGCAAGCTCTGGTTTTTTCTCGACGATTTCTGGTATTAATTCTATGATCTTGATTGCCAGTGCCTCAATATCACTCATATGTCCCCCTATATTATAATTTCAATTGAACTATTAAAGGCCAGTCAATTATTGCGAAGCTATACACGGTATTATGTATCTAAATAATGTTTCTGGAATAGACCCACATTCTTAGCTCTATTAAAATCTGTCTACATGGAACTATTTTATTTGGAATAGTATGTCTATATGTAGAATATAAATAGTGATGGCCGTGGCTGGCGGGGCTTTCAGGTCTAGGTATGCTTTACTATTTATCCTGTCGCTGGCCATTTTGTTATCGCCTAAGCAACTGATCTTGGATATAGAGAGTACTAGAACCAACGATACGTATAGTGCTGAGTCCTATGTTAGGGCTGCGCCACAAAAAACAATACTTGTTGTGGTGAATAGAGACTACCTGAACAGATCCATCGGTATATTCTCTAGATGGTTTACGGCGTCCGAATACCAGGGCTTTGATCTGAGGCTCTATATATGTGAATGGATCGATTATGCGGCCTCGCTAAGAAAACTCCTAAAGAGCCTATATCTCAACCAGGGGCTGAGGGGAGTAATATTTGTGGGTTCAAACAACCTGTATGTTGTTGGTGAGATATTTTTCGAGGATATAAATGAGCATCCCTACCCAATGGACCTATACCTAATGGATTTCGATGGGGTCTATAGGGATACTGATGGGAATGGCTATATAGATAGGATAGACCCACCCAGTGGGGGAGATATGGATGATATAGCCCCAGAGATCTTTGCGGCAAGAATAACATCGACATATGGCCCAGATCTAGTAGACCACGTACTAAATAAGTCCATAGGGATAATGACGGGCCGCATACCCATCCTAAAAAATGGGACCCTATTTATCGATGATGACTGGAGCGACTATGAGTATGAGATCAGGAGTTGGTTTTCTCCCCCCTATGGACCACTAATAGTGAAGTCGGATCCAAGCGAGACAAACCATACAGTATTCTTTCAATTGATCAAAATGTCCTCCGGGATATACTACCAAGCAATACACTCGAGCCCAACATATCTCTCAATAGCTGAGGAATATGGATACTATGAGGTCTCGAGTGATGAGATAGCGTACAACCTAAAGGGTGGTCAGACAACAATACTCTTCAGTTGCTCAGCCGCGGACTATATGGTTCCAAAATATCTGGCCGAGACATACCTAACTGGAAACAATACTATTGCAGTAATATCATCCACAAAGGTTGGGGGACTATGGTATGGCGACTACCTAACAGAAAAACTCGGCCAGAACTACACCCTAGGAGAAAGCTTCAGATACTGGTACCAGAGAGTAATAGAGGATTACTATAATGGAGTAAACACATGGTATGACCCACCATGGTGGCTTGGAATGACAATAATTGGTAACCCACTACTCTCATTCAATATCACCACAATAAACCCGATCGACACGGATAATGACTACATATATGATTCCGTGGAACCATTATATAATACAGACCCAAATGATAATGATACCGATAATGATGGGCTCATCGATTCCTTAGAGGTAATATTTGGTTTAGACCCAACAAACCCGGCGGACGCAACGGCAGATAATGATAACGATGGCATACCAAACTCAGTAGAAATAAAAATATACACAAACCCCAATGACTGGGACACAGATAATGACGATATCCCAGACGGATGGGAATACATAAACGGCCTGGACCCACTCAACTCATCAGACAAAAACGAAGACCCAGACAATGACGGCATAGACAATTACTGGGAATATGTATATGGGACAGAACCACTAAACAATGATACTGACAGTGACGGCATGCCAGACGGCTGGGAAATAGCCCACCAGTTCAACCCTAAAGACCCAAGTGATGCACTCCAAGACCCAGACAAAGATAACCTCACAAACCTATATGAATACAGAAATAACACAGACCCATATGATAGCGATACAGATGATGATGGTCTGAATGATGGCTATGAAGTATATAACGGCATAAACCCAACTAAAAAGGACACAGACGGCGATGGTATGCCCGATGGTTGGGAGGTAATGAATGGTTTGGATCCACTAGATAGGCGAGATGCTTCAGAAGACCCTGACGGTGATGGACTCGCGAATGTTGATGAGTATAGGAGCGGTAGTGACCCCAATAATGCCGATACTGATGGGGATGGTATGCCTGATGGTTGGGAGGTGATGAATGGTCTAGACCCTCTAGATCCCCAGGACGCTTCAGGCGATTCCGATGGTGATGGGCTCACAAATATTGGTGAGTATCAGAATGGTACAGATCCAAATAATATCGATACCGATGGGGATTCCCTAAATGATAGCTACGAGATATTAAATGGTCTAGATCCCCTAGATAATGATACTGATGGGGATGGTATGCCTGATGGTTGGGAGGTGATGAATGGTCTAGACCCTCTAGATCCCCAAGATGCGTATCTTGATCCAGATAATGATGGCCTAAATAATCGCGATGAGTATGATTATGGAACGGATCCTCATCTTGATGATACGGATGGGGATGGTTTCAGTGATTCTGAGGAGATTTCTTCTGGGACTGATCCATTGGATCCGGAGGATCATCCAATGAGAATTCGGGATATAGTGATGTGGTTCCTTATCAGTTTGCTATTGGTTGTACTGATAGTGACTATCTGGACGAGAAGAAAAATGTAGGACAACATAATAATCTTTTGATAATCCTTAAATTTTTAGTTAAATATTTCCCTTCAGCTTCCGTGAGTACTTGATGTATAATGATTTCAAACCAAATATTTTTTGAGAGAAGAAATCATGATTCCCTCTAGATAAGACCTTGAGGATCTTACGACATTTTCATGATCATGGATAACCCTGAGATATGAACATCTCCAAAAATCTCAATTAATTCATCGTCAAGCCTAACATCTTTAGGTAGTATTCCCCATATTCATGATCCCCACTTAGATAGAAAAACTATTTTTATATTGATATTGGGGATATCCTATGACTTATTTTCGTTATGTGCCCTCGATGCTCGATCTTGTGGGTGAGGGTGGAGTTCTTAGGCTACCATCGTATATCTTTGATGTGTTTGTGTTTGACGATTTGAGGCTTAGTATTCTTAGGAAGGCTCAGAGGGATCTGGCTGGTGGACACAATGTCCTTATCACCGGTGCTGCTGGGACGGGTAAGACTGCTCTTATGGCCATGATATTGAGGAATGTTGTTGAGCTTGGGTATAGGATTGGATATATTGTCGAGTCCGCTACCTATATTGGTAGGGATCATGAGGATGAGGGCGTTATCGTATTTTGTGATGATATCTCTAGGCTCTCTAAGTCTGCCCTGAGGTCTATTGTCAAGAATAATGTCCATTTGTTGGTGGCGACTGTACGTAGTGAGGAGATGAGGGAGTTGAGTCTTAGGCTCGGGGTACCTGCTAGAAAGGTATTCAGGATTTATCGGCTCATGCCCATGTCTAGGGATACATTACTGGAGATACTTTATAGGTTCGCGGATAGGGAGGGGATAACTGTTGATAGGGATGCTGCTGAGGTCGTACTTTCAAAGTCTGGGAATCTCCCCATCTATATATGGCAACTAATTAGGGACCTAAAGGTCAACAAGAGGAAGGTGCTGGACGTAGAATTCGCCAATAGGATACCTCAGGGAATGCTGGAGTACATAGATAATATATTGTGGTCAATACTGGATGAGCATGAGGACAAGGCAAGTATACTCCTAACATTAATGGTTATGGCGGATACCCCAACATACGAACTACACCAAGACCTTATGAATATCCTGTTTGCCTACCTACAACACATGGTGAAAGGACAGGAGCTGGATCTGAAGAGTGCGTTGCTGAATCCCCTGCTTGATAGAGTAACCAGATATCTCTTCAAGACAAACAATTTCACATTCAAGCTCCCCCATGACTCATGGGTAGATGTCCTAAGGGGGAAGAGCCGTGGATTTATTGGTAGCGATATATCACGTCTCCAAGCCCTATATCCAAAGGCCAAGCGGAGGGAGATACTTGAGAAGGCAGCGAGCGTATGTGAGGACTATGTAATCAGGAATATTACTGACGAACAAAGAAAGAAGGCATTCTATACACAACTTAGAACACTGGGCATATCGATTGGTAGGATAGATATAGACGCATTTAACACAATTATTAGGGGCCTGACCCTAGACATGGACGAACTAAAGAAGAAGTTATCCGAACTGAAGCGAGAGGCTGATAAAGAACCCACGAAAAAGGCCACATATTTGCTGTATAGCATGGCCCTCCATATAAGGCTAAATGATAGGAAGGCGATGTCACAGACAAGTGATTCACTAGAAAAAATATTGGACAAGATATCGCCACTTGATGCCCATGTGATCAATATATTACGCTTCATCGTTCTATCGAAACCAGAAAACACTGTTTATAGTATCAAGCAGATCATAAAGCTCTATGGTTCTGAGCGATTTGAGGATTTCTCCAGACTACTAATAATGAACCTACCTCCAGAAAACATATCTGATCTAGCACTGGCAATATATTGGGCCGACAGTAGGCTTGCCGAAAAGATCTTCATTATGGATGCCAAAGAATTCACATATTTCATACAGAAGTCAAACATCCAGGATGTCTTCACAGAGATCAGCGACATATACAGAAAAATCCCCAAGTTTGCCGACAGACTCATAGACTCCCACTGGGGAATGCTGGCAGACAAGGCTGAAGGACTATCTCTCCACGAAAAACTCTCAATATGGAAAATATTAAACAAACTTTCGAAGAGATTTGTTGGGAGAATGACACAGATAATAAAAAGCCTACTCCTAGAAGTGGAGGAGATAGAAAAACTGGGTCTTGATGAACTGCTTAGCTATATCTCAGCCCTCCAGAGGGTATCACATATCAAGACTACTAAGTATCTCTGGGGCGATGCAATTAGGAGGGTCTTGGTGGAAAAGATCAGTAGGGCTGAGAGCCATGACGATATGGTCATAGCACTAAAAGTCATCAGCAAGCTCTACACAATAGCGTCCAAACACGGGTGCCAACAATGTGTCGGCATGTGTGGGGAACTAGAGAAAACAATAATTAGGAATATACGGGGCCTATCCGAGAGCAAACTCTTCCGCCTCATAAGGTCAATAGGTAGGACATCCCTCAAATCATTGAGGATATTCCCAGAGATGCTGGCCGGACTTCTCGTCGAGAGGATAACGGGAGACCCAGACCTATTCGCTAAACTGAGAAGGATCGCTGAGAGGGACTGGGATCCCCTCATGGGTGGGATTTTTCTTAGGGTTACATCCAAACTCCTGGCTGGTGGTGTTATTGAGCCACTAGAAGTAACCAAATTCATCCACAATCTTTCCGATAGACTGTCAGATAAGGAATACTTTGACGATCTATCAGGGATATTTATGGACATGATATCACATTATGCTAGGAGGAATGATTCGTTAGCCATAGCGACATTGCTTGTCCTAGCCAAGAATATTGGGGTTCTTAGGAAGATATTATCACATGAACGTGTAAGGCTGGATATCGATAGTATGGAGAGATTTGACCCCATGGCACTAAGCATGATTCTCATTGGTCTCAGTAATGAGCCAAACCTACTCAAAACATTGTGTAGAATAATATCACGCCACCTAAAAACATTCCTTGATCAACTAGATAGGGATCGGAAGGAACACATAAAAATACTCCTCCGTACCTTGCTTGGGGATGGGGAAGATGTAGTAAAGGTACTCTCTGGCTACATGTAGTATTCGGGGTGGGTATGAAGGGAGAATACTTCAGGGTACTGGAATCCCTCAGTACGCTTGTGGGTGAAACAGGCCTCCTCAGACTACCAAACTATATCTTTAAGGAATATGTGTTTGATAAAGCAAGAAGGGAGGCTCTGGAGAGGGCTCTGGTAGCCTTGATGGAGGGGGAAAATGTTCTGATAGTCGGTAATGCTGGGGTCGGCAAGACAGCCCTCATGGCAATAATAATAAAGAAACTGATGGACAGGGGCATAGTAGTGGGATATATCGTGGAGGGGGTGAGAGAAATAACGAACAAACATGCTGAGGAGGGAATAATAGTATTCTATGATGACATACCAAGAATGCGGACGGAGGCCGTTAGATCCATAGTCACTAATGGTGTCAGGAACATCCTTGCGACCTCTAGGCTTGAGGAAATTGACGATCTGAGACGAAAACTGGGGGTCCCAATAGAGGAGATATTCACAATTGTTGAGATAGGCACTATGGAAAACATATACCTCAGAGAGATCCTCAGTCGCTTCGCAAAGCAGGAGGGCATAGAGGTGGATCCAGAGGCCGTGGAGATAGTGATTAATAAGGCCAGAAACCTACCAGTATACATATGGCAGGTAATAAGAGACTTAAGGCTACAGGGCCTGGTGAGGCTTGACAGAAAGTTTGCCGAGAGGATACCAATGGGTATGCTAAACTATGTGGATGATATCCTGTGGAGGATCCTAGATGAACACCCCGATAGATATCCCCTACTCCTAACATTACTGATAATCTCAGACCTCCCAAAATATGAGATAAACTCGGATCTACTAGTAACAGTATTCACGGAATCCCTCAGGGAGATGAGGGGGACCGATGTTGGAATCGCGGACGCCGCCCTCCACGAACTATTTGGGAAAATCCTCAAATATCTAATGAGGATAGACCCATATACCTATAAGTTGCCCCATGACTCGTGGGGTGATGTACTGAAGGGTAGAAGCTCTGGGCTCATGAGTGGGGAGATCAGCAGGATAAATCTTCTATATCCCAAGGACAAGAGGATGGAAATCCTAGCGAGGGCAACTGACAGGACGGAAGCTGAGATCATGCCTAGTGTCGAGGATGTCCATAGGAGGGAATCATTCGAGGAATTCGTCAGCAGGCTAGGTATCAGCATTCGGAGGGCCATTGTGGAGAAGGAGGAAAAGGAGTTCTCCATAGAGCTATATGCGGCAACAATGAGGACGCTACCCCTAACAAAAAGTAGGGCTAAATACTCAGCAGTCTACAAGGCCATAATAAACAGCCCAACAATATGGAGCCTACTCGGGAAAAGCAAGTCACAGATATCCCGGGAAACCACATATGTCCTACATAATGATAATGCTGGTGAGCTTAGGTATCCAGCCACTGAAACATTCAGGATTGAACACAGGTTCCAGAAGCTAAGTGGATCCGTGACAACACGCAGGGAATACATATCCCTCGTCGTACAGCTATTCCTAGCCTCCCTAATGCTCATCGGCATTGTCTTTCTGATAGTATTCATGATTCATGGGGGAGACATATCACAGGCCATTTTTTGGATTACAGTATTGTCCGTCTACGAGGCTGTTGTAATCAAATCGATAACAGACACGATAATTAGGATCAAGAGGGGCATAGAGGTTGAGGTTGTGTTGGAGAGGATAAAGCTCTCAGGGGGAAGGACGGAGGTAATGTCAGCAGTGGATGAGATCAAAAACTTTATTAGGAAGAAGAGGATCAGAATACTGAGGCTGAACCAATACCAGAGAAAACTACTGGAAAAACTGGGATACGATCCACAGATGATAAAGTCCCTATGGGAGACCAAGAAGTAACAGGCGTAATATACCTCAGATACATTATATTGATATTGCTCATGTTTTGATTGAGATCTTCAGTCATATGACGTCAAGAATTATTGGAACTCTCCTTGGCCTAGGGCCCTCAGGCGTGAATATTATATCCCATTTATCGATCTCTGGTCTACCTATGATCACATCAATATCCTCCCTCAAGTTCTCAGCAACCTCAAATGTACATCCCCCGGGCACCTCGACCCCTTCAAATATTAGTCCGACGCGACAATAGCCTATTATCCTCAGATATCCATCCCTGTTTGCTGTCCTTATGGTGTACGGCTTACTGAGTGGATTATACCCAAGTTTCTCCGCGAGCCCTTTAGAGATTATGCTTACGCTGGCCCCAGCATCGACAATGGCATCTATCTCAACCTGTTTATCCCCAACTATCAGTACTATCCTTGCTAATACTTGTTGGGACTTCACATGGAATCACTCGGTGTATCCAGTAGTAACTCATTATATTATTCTCTAATAAAAGACAACAATACTGAGGATGGGGACATATGCGTCATCATTGATATATCTCTTTGATAAGCCTCTCTATTATTTCCTCGGCTTTCTTATTGTTCTTCTCTATGGCCCTATTGAGTTCCTCCCTTAGTATCCCTAGTAGCATACTACGTGCATCACCACAGACGCCCATATTTCTCTTTGGGCATGCCATACACATCTTGTGTTCCCTATTATATATCTTGTTGAATGTGTCCTCGAAGAGCTTGACATATCTTTCATCACATATCAGTAGTGCTACTTCACCAAAACTATCGAGCCCAGCACTGGTAAAATTGGCACTACCCACGAGCACTATATCATCCACCAGAATAACCTTCATATGCATATACCAGCAGAACATGTGCTTGATATTGTGCTCATTGTATAACCCGACGAGGGCCGATAGGTATCTTAGGGGGATACCGGGGATATTGCAAGGATGCTTACTTATGATCCTCACATCAACCCCTTCTCTCGCCTTCTCGAATAATATTTTTAGGAGATTTCTATAGTATTTCTTGCTCAGATATATCTTAACTCTATGTATTGCTTGAGTGAAGATGTATATCCTCCTTTGACTCCTCATGAGCAACCCAAGCAATGTCTTACCTATTTCCTTACCAAATAGTATTGTCGCCTCTTTTGGGACAACTGGAATACCTTCGGGAGGAGGTGGGGCTATTTTCTTTCTCTTGATATTTTCCCTCAGAACAGCAAGCATTCTCTCAATACCATCCACCTTGGCTTCCCAAAGCTCCTTAGACCTCATATATGGCTCCCTCTCACGGGGGTCAAGAATTATCCTCTTTAGCTCTCCAGTGATGTTGTCAAGTGTACCCAATATTTTCTTTGAAGCCCCCACTCTCTTGGCGGTTTCCTGGAGATCCCTTATCTCCATCATAAGCTTGTTTGTCTTCTCAATCATTGAGACAAAACTACATAGATCAATAATATTATTAGTAATTAGTGTCCGTATGTAGGGCTCAACGTGAGTCCACCCGTACCTGAGGATCTCTATGTTCACATCCAACATCTGGGGGATATCAACAAGGCGCACATCTACACGCTTAACTTCATGCGTTCCCCTCAGGATAACTAGTGGGAAAACTATGTTGCTTCCTCCATTACACCACCATAACCCCTCAAGTATTATGGGTATTTTATCCTTAATGTCCCTCATGATACTAATAATGCTGGAGATGTCCTCTTCAGCTTCAGGAACCATAGGCGGCCCCCTATAAGGAACTACATAATAGTGTGCATATCTATAGAAATATTAAAACACAATAATATAAAAGAATTTTTCATATGTTTCTGGAGGTTTGACCGAATCTACAAGGCCATGACCTACATCCATCACTCCTAGTAATGCTAGGTATACTCTTTGTGAAGCAGTCTCTACCGATCCCAGTATATTGTCAGGATACTTGTGATCTCTTTTTTCTCCAGAATATCACTAGAGCAATAGCCACCACTACCACCGTCAGGATTATTAAGTATAGAAGGCATGGGTGAGGGGTCTTGACGTTCAGGATTACTGTTGAGATACCTCTATTGCCAGCTCTATCTACAGCTACTATGGTGATAATATTTCTGCCCTCATGAAGGGTGATAGTATATTTTGTTTGGGTGGGTGGGATGGTCACATTGATTGGGTTGCCATTAACATATACCTCAAAGTGTTCTATCCCTGAGAGATAATCATATGCGTCCCACCAGAGAGTTATTGTTGTCGTGTTAAGCGTGGTGTTGTTTTCTGGTAAGATTATTTCTACCGTTGGAGGCGTTATATCAATTGTTATATTTAGAGTGCTACTCCCTACATTTCCTGCTCTATCTATTGCCTTGACAACTATTATGTGTGTTCCCTCATCAAGTTCTACTTCGTATTGCTCATGGCCTAGTGGGATATTCATATTTATAAGTACCCCATCCACATAGAGCTCGTAATGATCTATCCCAGATAATGAATCCTCGCCCCTCCAGGAAACCACAACAATCGTGGTGTTTAGTGCCGTATTATTCATTGGTACCGTAATTTCCAGTCTCGGTAGGGTTATGTCCACCACTATCCATATAGTGTCCTCCCCCACATTGCCTGCCTTGTCGACCGCCCTGATGGTTATCGAGTTTGTTCCCTCGTCTAGGGTTATGGCATACGAAATAAAGATGTATGGTATTTGTGTATCTATGGGTTCCCCATCTACATAGAGTTCGTAGTGGTCTATTCTGGAGAGATCATCCTGCCCATCCCAATATATCTCAACTACAGTAGTATTGAATATGCTCCCATTCTGTGGTGATGTTATTTCCACTATTGGTGGTGTAATATCTATGGTTAAACGTACACTGTCCTCTCCAATATTCCCAAACCCATCAATAGCCCTAATGGTTACTATATGAACTCCCTCATCCAAGGTTACTGTGTAGCTCGTTATGGTTGATGGAATACTGACATCTAAAGGTTCATTGTCCACATAGAGCTCATAGTGGTCTATACCAGAAAACGTGTCGCTAGCATTCCAATAGATCATAATTGTTGTTGTATTGAAAAAGCTATTGGTGCTTGGTGATAATATTTCTATGATTGGTGGTGTCGCATCGATAGTTACCTCTAGGGTCTGCCTAGCGGCATTGCCAGCTCTGTCCACCGCCTTAAGGATTATGATGTGGGAGCCATCGTTTAGAGTTAATGGGTACTCTGTTTGTGTGGATGAGATATTAGTGTCTATTGGTACCCCATCAACATAGATTTCGTAATGGTCCACGCCCGCCAGAGTATCCGAGCACTCCCAAGAGATCGTTATTGTTGAATCATTCAAATTGCTATTGTTCTGGGGTGATAAGATCTCTAGGGATGGTGGTGTTATATCCACTACTATGTATACCTTATCAATGCCAATGTTGCCTTCTTCATCAACCGCCCTGACGGTTATTATATGGAGACCCTCACTCAGCGTTAGTGTATATTCCACTACTGTAGAGGGGATGCTTGTGTTTTCTGGTGTCCCATTCACATAGATTTCGTAGTGATCCAGATCATAGGTCGGGTCACTACCATTCCACTTAATAACCACTGTTGTCTCGTTTGTTGCTGTATTATTCGTTGGGGAGATTATTATTACCTGTGGGGCATCAGTCAGTATCTCCACATATCCATCAATTATCCTTACAACCCCAACTAGTGGATAATAGTCCATGCCGTAGGGCTCATCCCCAATACCATCAAAATTTGTGTCGTTCCCCGTGTAGTCACTCCAGTAGTTTCCAGTGTAGTTGGTGTATTGCTTCCCAGAAAACGTGTATGTTATTGGGTGGGGGGAATAAAACCTATTTCCTGAGCCTCCGGAGACATTATACTGGTTGATGTTATCAATAAAGTTGTTTAGGTAGACGGTATTGTTATTGGAATTATTGAGAAATATCCCAGAATCTAGGCATCCAATCACGGTATTCCCAGTTATATTGTTTCTGTTGGAGTCCCAGAGCTCTATCCCTATCATGCTCCCATTTATTGTGTTCTTGAAGACTGTAACATTATTTGAACTATAGAGCCATACTCCCGCATCCTTATTGTTCTCAAGTGTGTTTTGCGAGATAGTTATATTCCCAGAGAGCCTTAGGTATATCCCGTAGGCTCCATCAGATATTTTATTATGGGAGACGGTGATGTTGTTTGATTTATCCAAGTATATAGCTTTAGTATCGTTCTTTAGGGTGTTTCCAAGGATATCTACTCTATCTGAACCCAATATGTACATACCTATTGTGGTGTTTTGTATTATATTATCCCGAATGGTTGTGTCTATGACATAGCTAAGATATATCCCATATGGGTTACCCATTATTATTGTGTTGTTGGCTATGTATGCACCAGAAAACACATAGATACAGTCATTGGTTATTGTGTTATTGGAAACATTGACCCATCCAGACAGAATATAAATACCCTCCCTGTTATTCTCTATGGTACTTCCATATATGGTAGAGTTATGGTTTGGGCCGTAAACATATATGCCATAGATATAGTTATTCCTGATGGTGCTATTCGCTATAATACCCTCGGAGTTCCATACCAGTATGGCCACATCCGTATTTGTTATGTTCTGGTTTCTTATCCTGACATTCCTACAATTTATCAGTATTACCTCCCCGGCAGGTGTGTCCACCACAGTATTATATTTGCCCTCAAGATAAACTAGGGGTTTCCCATTCACAATATTGTTCACTACAGTATTGTATAGTGCCGTCTCCACATACATCCCATCCCTCACAAATATATTGTCCAGAATCTTGTTGTAGTATGACCATCTAAGATAGAGACCCCACCCCCTATTATCCCTTATGGTATTCTGTGAGATATTGTTATACCTGCAGCTCACACAGTATATCCCATACCCCTCATAATATGCGTCTCCATGAGTATGCATTATCGTGTTATTAAAGACGGTCACGTAGTAGGATCCCCCCATATAGATCCCAGTACAGGTATTATTCACTATGGTGTTCCCATAGATAACACTATAGTTGGAGGAATCAAGATATATCCCAAAATAGCAGTACCGTACCAACGAGTTTCTTATGGTCGCATTATTACCTTTTATGAGTACCCCAGCATATCCTAAGCCGAATGCATATCCAGCATAGCTTATCTCACTGTCCTCAATCCTCAGTCTGGATCCATCATAAGATATGATACGATAGTTATTGCTTGTATTGTAGGCGGTTATGGAGGAATTCAGGACGGTGAAATTCCCATAGACCTCTATGTTATGTTCGCCATCAAAACTTAGATTCATGTAGATTGATGTATTTATCAGCACTAACGTTCCTGTCTCATTAACTATTATGCTACCATTTATTATCAGTATACTATCGCTAACAACAGTAGTATCGTTTATGATCCAGTCCCCACTACTCGGGGGAGGAGAGCCACTTATACTTCTCACCCTCGGCACCACATCCCAGACAAATCCTGGTCTTGAATCTTCAGGATTACCCAGTTTTTCTGATGTTTCCACAGACCCATGAGTGCCATAAAGAACAACCGAGGAAGAAATCCCTACTATGTTTCTCCCACTAAGCTGACCCAACACCACCATGCCACCCCGTTTTCCCATCATTTGTACGTCCCCACCACGCGGCATCAAGTAGGATCTTGATACAACTATTCCCGCGGTGAGCATCAAGATAAGAAGAAAGATCATGGCTCCCATATTACCCCTCATACCGGACACCACATCCTCAAATATATTTATTTATATTAAGATAATATTGGAGACAACAACGGAATGGTGCTTACAGAGAGAAACTTTACTAGATTAAAATGAGAAACAGCGAGGAGGTTAGGTATGGAACCAATATTACCCCAGCTTGACGAATAATCCATATAACATCTGGGCTACATCCTCCTCTGGGCGATCTCTATTAGTTTCCGTACTCTATCACCATATGTTTCCCTACCCTCTATCCTTACAAATTCACCAATGATAAACTTTTCTCCCCAGCGTATCTCCGCCTCCTTCGGATCAGGATTCTTCTTTACGACCGCATGCTCCCTTAGGTACATGAGGTTATCTAGTGGGTCGGGCATCCTATTCCTCCTACCAAAGTCTGTTGGACATGTAGATATCACCTCAATTACCCTGAATCCACGCATCTGGAATGCTGTCATTATACTCTTGACAAGTTGTCTTACATGGTAAACAGTCCACCTAGCAACATATACAGCACCACTAGATGCAGCAAGCCATACAGCGTTGAATGGGGGCTCAGCGTAGTTTCCATATGGTGTTGTTGTCGTTCGCGCTCTTTCAGGAGTTGTTGGTCCTACCTGACCTCCGGTCATCCCGTAGTTGAAGTTGTTTACTAGGATTACGAGTATATCCACGTTTCTTCTGGCGGCATGTATGAAGTGGTTTCCACCTATAGCTAGTAGGTCCCCATCACCAGAGATAACGCATACATGGAGGTCGGGCCTTGCGAGTTTTAGTCCCATCGCGAATGGTATTGGCCTGCCATGTGTTGTGTGGAAGCCATCAAAACCCCAATACCCGCTCGCTCTCCCCGCACATCCTATCCCAGAAACCACAACCACTTTCTTTGGGTCGATACCTAAGAGTTCTATTGCTCTACCAAAAGCATTCATAATTATTCCCATTCCGCATCCAGGACACCATATATGGGGTAGCCTATCCCTCCTCAAATATTTGTCCATCGGGTGTAGCTCGCCAGTACTCATCTAGATCACCTCCATTATCTTATCTACTATCTCCTCAGGATATATCCATCTCCCACCATAATTACCGACCCAATGTGCCTCGGCCTCCCCCTTCGCCGCCCGCTCAACCTCCCTTGTTATCTGTCCCTCATTTATTTCCGCCACAACAAAGGCCTTCACCTTCTGGGCGACACTATATATGAGCTCGTCGGGGAAGGGCCATATTGTTTTTAGCCTGAGGAGTCCCACCTTTAGTCCTTCCTCCCTAGCCATGTCGACAGCCTGTTTGGCGCTTCGTGCTGCTGAGCCGTATGAAACAACAACAACCTCAGCATCATCCATGCGGTACTTCTGGTAATCAATGATCTCATTCTTCCGCTTCCTTATCTTATCTATAAGCCTCTTAATCAGGCGGTTATGTGCCTCAGCATTCACGGCGGGGTATCCCCTCTCATCATGCGTCAGCCCTGTGGTCTGTATCCTAAATCCCTCCCCCACAGGGGCCATTGGTGGTATCAGATCCTTATCTGGGAGGTAGGGTAGGTATCCATCCGGATCCTTAGCCATCTTCCTATTAATAATGATTACGTCCTTAGGCTCTGGAACCCTAACCCTCTCGTATAGATGGGATAATCCCTCATCCATAAGTATTATTACTGGAGTCCTAAACTTCTCAGCAAGATTGAACGCTGTTATTGTCAGATCAAAACACTCTTGGACAGTACTCGGAGATACGGCTATTATTTCATGGGGGCCATGGGTTCCCCATCTAGCCTGTTGTACATCACCCATCCCTATCATTGTTGGGAGGCCGGTGGAGGGGCCTCCCCTCTGTATGTTCGCCACAACTATTGGTACCTCCATCATTATTGCCAAACCTATGTTCTCCATCATTAATGAGAAACCTGGGCCCGATGTTGCAGTCATCGCCTTTAGTCCGCCCCAAGACGCACCTATTATCGCCACTATTGACCCTATCTCATCCTCCATCTGGACAAATATGCCCCCTACCTGAGGGAGCCTCCATGATAGTCTCTCAGATACCTCATTGGATGGCGTTATTGGGTATCCAGCAAAGAACCTACAGCCAGCAAATATTGCCCCCTCGGCGAGTGCGTCATTTCCACTCCAAAAATAAATCCCAGGCTTCACTGCATACTCCATACTAATCCTCCTCCTCAACTGGAATACTAAATATTGCGAATTCCGGACATATCAGGGAACAAAAACTACAGTTTATACACACCTTGAATGGTGGTTCCTCAACAACTTCAGGATAGTGATACCCCTTCGCATTTATGTCCTCAGACCTCACCAAAACCCCAGAGGGACAGTTCTCAATACAGAAACCACATTCCTTACATCTATCCTTAATAACAATCACTTTGCCCCTCCTTATCCTCACACCCTCACGCTGGACGAGCTTCAGCTTTAACTCTAATTCTCTCTGCTCGGGAGGCTTCCTAAACATTTGCATTGTTGATACCCTACTAAATAACATATTTTCTAAAATAAATAGTTATACATATACATGAATAAATATCACAACATAAAAAATAGGAATCATCTAACAGCCCGAAGAGGCCGTAGTTCACTCAAAGCACCCTCTATCATACCTATTATCTGGTGGGGCGTATAGTTAGCTAATGTTATAGCCCCAACGGGGCATGCAGCTGCGCACACTCCACATCCTTCACATGCAACACCAACAACCTCAGCTCCCTCCGGTGTCATTGTTATTGCTGAATATGGACATAGATTAACACATATCTCGCAACGTGTACACAGGTCCTTGTTTACGGATGCCACTATTGGCTCCTTCTCTATCTCCGCTTTTGACAAGATCTCTATAGCTTTTGCTGCTGCCGCACTTGCTTGGGATACAGAATCCTGTATATCTTTTGGTCCCTGTGCTACCCCCACTAGGAATATCCCCTTTATTGGTGATTCTACTGGCCTGAGTTTTGGATGGACTTCTTGTAGGAAGCCATTCTCATCTATGGGTATTCTCAGTACCTCTGCTATTTCTCTTGTTTTTGGCACAATCCCCATTGCGAGGACAACCATATCCACTGCCAGCTTCATTTGTTCCCCAGTTATTGTGTCCGTTGCATATAGTACTAGTTTATCCCCAACCTGAACTATCTTTGAGACCCTACCCCTTATATATCTCACCTGTGCCTCCTCCTGGACCCTCATTATGAATTCCTCATACCTCTTACCTCCAGCCCTTATATCCATATAGAATACATATGCTTCGCCATCTGGCACCAGGTGCTTATACAGGAACGCATGCTTCGCCGTGTACATACAACATATCCTTGAGCAGTATGGTAGGTGTTGGAGATCCCTCGATCCCACACACTGGATAAAGGCGATCTTCTTTGGTATTTTTCCATCGCTAGGTCTCCTAATAACACCACCTGTTGGGCCGGTTGATGATAATAGCCTCTCAAACTGTAGGGAGTCTATGACATCCTCATATCTACCATATCCATACTCTGGTATCTTCTCCTTTGGATATAGGTCGTATCCCGTGGCCACAATTATTGCGCCAACATCGAACTCCAGTATTTCCTCCTCCTCGAATAGATTTATGGCGTCCTGTTCACACACATCAACGCATTCTGAACATCTGGCCGTTTTTACCCCTAAGCAGTTCTCCTCATCTATCACATATGATGAGGGTACTGCCTGTGGGAATGGTATGTATATTGCCTTCCTTATTGTTAGTCCCCTGTTGAATTCCTTATCTATGACCACTTGGGGACATACTTTCTCGCATTCTCCACATAGATTACATGCATCAATATCCACATATCTCGGCTTCTTCCTTATCTTAACCTTGAAGTTCCCGACGGAGCCACTTACCTCAACTACCTCGCTTAATGTATATATCTTTATCTTGGGGTGTCTGGCGGCCTCAGCCATCCTTGGTGTCAGTATACACTGTGCACAGTCCAGTGTTGGGAATGTTTCGGATAGTTGTGCCATCCTCCCCCCTATTGTTGGGGACTTCTCAACAAGTATTACCTCATAGCCATTGTTTGCTACATCTAGGGCTGCCTGTATTCCCGCTATACCACCACCTATAACGAGGCACCTCTTCGTAACCTTCCCCCTCACTTTTTCAAGTGGCTTGTTGCCAACAACCTTGTTTATGGTACTCCAGATTATCCTTATTGCCTTCTCCGTCGCCGCCTTAATATCTTCATGTACCCAGCTATTCTTCTCCCTAATATTTGCCATCTCTACCTTATATATGTTGAGCCCCGCGTCACTCGCAACCGACCTGAATGTTTCTAGGTGTAGGGATGGTGAGCATGCGGCTACGACGATTGATGTTAGTTTCTTCTCCTTTATCGCTCTCCTTATGAGTTCCTGTCCTGGGCTCGAACACATATACTTGTAGTCCTCCACATGGACAACATTGGGGTGTTTACCTACTACCTCAACAACACTATCTATGTCCACCGTCCCCGCTATATTTCTGCCACAATGACAGACAAAAACCCCAACCCTCTCAGCCATTATCCCTCAGCCTACCTATAGACAATATCACCCCTATAGTCCGGTAGCAATATTGGGGCCTCCAGATCGGTCTTTATTCCCTCTCTCTCAAGCATCTCCTCCCATCTCCTAACATGGTCGAGGGTCAGTTTCCCAAGTTTTACTTTTCCTATGTGCTTGGCGGCGTGTATTCCCGCAAGCCTCCCAAACACCGTTATTTCAAGCAGAGAATTACCCATCAACCTATTCTTCCCATGTACACCACCAGTTACCTCCCCAGCAGCAAACAAGTTAGGTATTGGCTTATCTCCACTACCAAGCACCTGGCATTGCGTATTTATCCTTATACCCCCATTCTGATAGTGGAGTGTGGGATATACAAGTATCGGTTCCTTCCTTATATCTATCCCAAACCTCTTAAACTGTCTAAGCATTGCTGGTAGATATCTCTCAATTGTCCCTTCGCCCCTAATTATCTCTATCATTGGTGAGTCCAGCCATACGCCCCATGTACCCACAGGGGTTCTAATACCCTTCTTTCTTCCCCGACATTCCCTTATTATCGCAGCCGCAACAACATCCCTTGGTTCTAATGGGTAGACAAACTGATTACCCTCTATATTTACCAGTTGTGCACCAAGCCCTCTAACCTTCTCCGTCACCAGTTGTCCAGCTATTTGGGGTGGCCAAGCAGCCCCAGTTGGGTGGTACTGAACGGAGTCCAAATCTCGTATTGTTGCTCCAACCCTATACGCCATCACTACACCATCCATTGTTGCCCCGTAATGATTCGTTGTTTGGAACCCTTGGATGTGTAGCCTCCCGAAACCACCTGTAGTTAGTATTGTTGCTTTAGCGCGAACTATTAAATATTCTTCTGTTTCTAGATTCATGAGTACTGCCCCAGCCACTTGCCCTTTATCATCCATCAAGAGTTCTACAGCAGGTGAGAACTCTAGGGTATTTATCCCCTTGTTCAGCACCTCATCCATGAGTACACGCATTATCTCTAGGCCCGTATAGTCCCCAGCGGAGTGCATCCTATATCTAGATGTCCCACCACCAGAGATCTCTATCATCTCACCATTCTCCTCCTTATCAAACATCACTCCGAGATCTTCAAGCCACTTAATTATGAATGGAGCTGTAGTAACAAGTATCTTTACTAGCTTTGGGTCATTAGTATAGTGGCCTCCCCTCATAACATCCAAGAAATGAATCACAGGACTATCATAGTCCTTATCTGCGGCCTGTATCCCACCCTGCGCCATCTTGGTATTTGCGTCCCCAAATCTCAGCTTAGTGGCGATCAGTATTCTGTCTGCGGGTACTCCACTATAGTGAGCCCACAACGCTGCGGATGCCCCTGCGCCTCCTCCCCCAATTATTAGTATGTCAACATCATAGTCTGGTTCCGAGAGATCAAGATCCTTATATATGTTCCTAAGTCTTGAGTGTGCCTCGAGCAGATCTGCTACCTCTAGTGGTGCTAGTTCCCCCTTACTTGCTCCTACTCTAATCCTCCTCTTTTGTTCTGGTTTGTAGTCAGGATGCCACTTCCTGAGGAGTTCCTCCTTCTCCTTATCGCCCATGAGTGGGTATTTCTCTTCTAGGCGCTTCTCCCTGGTTTCCTCAACAATGCGGATAGATTCTCTAAATTCTGGTGGATATCCACTCATCCTTGGATCACCTCCTCTATCTCCACACCTTTGATAAGTTTTTCAGCTAGGTCTCTCCACAATTCGGGGCCACCACTTATGACCTTGTTGAGTTTATCCTCATATAGGCCCTGCTCTATCTCCTTCACACGTTTCTCTAGGTGTTTTGCCTTAGGCGCAATATACTTACCGTAGAGACGCCTGACGAGCTGGAACACATAGAAATGCTGTATCTCTGCGGGACATCTAAGTGTACATGATCCACATGATATACAGTCAAATGTTAGTCTCGCCGCTTTAGCGATGTCTCCCCTGAGTATTGCTTGTATGGCATCCATTACCTGGAGTTCTTGTGGGCAGACCTTAGTACATGTATTACATGCTATACATCGAGCTATTTCTGGGAATAGAGCCAGAACTACTGAACTACTCGGAGACATCTTCTCTATGTCGTATCTGGGTTTTTCTGCTGGGACAAAGGGTATCTGTGTTAGGTACATTCCATCCTCCACGGGGGTCTGGCATGCCAAACCAACATATAATCTGTAGTCACCATGCTTTCTGTATACTGTTGTACATGCACCACAGAATCCTCCTCTGCACCCAACACCACGTATCAGTCTGTATCCTAGGTATTCTAGGGCTTTAAGTATTGTGAGTCCAGCTGGTACCCTATATCTCTTCCCCATAAAATATATCGTTACATACCTCCTCTTTTCCTCCTCCACCTTCTCACCATTATTTTTTCCCCTACTAGGCATAACACATCACCCAATAAGCTTCTCTATCCAATCCAACACCTCCTTTTCAATATATTCATTCATCCCAAGAGCATATGCCAAGAGCTCAGATACATAAAAAACAGGAAGAAACTTACCTCTGAGCTCTCGAGACCTACTCTTCTGCCCCTCCTCAAGGTTAAACGCGCAGAGGGGGCATGTTGTAACGAAGGCTTTAGCACCAAAGCCGATCGCCGACTCCGCAATCTCCTTCACACGGTCCCAGACAGCATCAGGATTCCTGACAACATTATAGCTACCACAACACTCATTCCTATTTGGATAATCCACGGGCTCCGCCCCAATGTTTAGTAGTATATCCTCCATTATCGTTGGATCCTCGGGATCATCAATCGCTACTTCCCTAGGTCTTAGAAGGAGGCAACCATAGAATGTGGCTACCTTAAGCCCCCTTAGGCTCCTCTTAATTTTTTCCCTTATTTTGTCATACCCAACGAACTCCCTTATGAGTTCTAGTAGATGGATAACTCTCATACTCTTCTCGTATTCTGGTTCATCATCCATATATCTCCTCAGCCTCTCTGCCCCATCAATGTCCGTTCTGTAGCGTAGATCTGCCTGTCTTAGTGTGTGATTACACATAGAACATAATGTAAGTATATAGTGCTCTGCCCCCTCCCTTTTGGCTGTCTCTTGGGCCCTAATCAGGTTCCTTAGTGGGGCGACAGTATATGCCACCGTATCTGTAGGTAGGTTATATACAGCACCACAGCACGTCCAGTCTTTTATCTCTATGAGCTCTATACCCAGCTCCTCCAGCACCCCTCTGGCTGATTTTTCATACCTTATTGCCGTGGATTTTACTGTACATCCAGGATAGTATATTATCCTCATACCTAATCACCCAGTATATTTTCTCCCAGCAGCAACCAGGGCTATTGGGGGATACTTCTCCAAGCCCTTAATCTTTCTGAGATCTATCGCATCCAGCCTCCTCCTCAGCTTTATCACCCTCACACCCTCCATTATTTTCGCCACATCCAAGTTCCTAGGACATCTAACAGAACATGTAAAACATGCGGCACAAAACCATATTGATTCCGCATCTAGTGCCTTCTCATCCCCCAGCTGGAGCATATGTATCACTTGGTATGGTAGATAATCCATATGGGGGGCCATGGGGCATCCAGCACCACATTTTCCACAGAGATAGCAGAGATAGACATTCTGGCCAGTAATCTCATATATCTGTCTCGCCAGTTCACTCATCAATTCTTCTCACCAAGAAGCTTTTTACCATAGTTGTATCCTTCCTCAAAAGCCCGCATATTCATATCGACATATCTCCCTCGAATCCCCTGTATGACGCTCTTCTTCATTGTTTCTGGGTCAACAAGTTTTGATATTGCGGTGAATGCCCCTATCATTACTATATTAGCGACTATTCTCCTCCCTATTTCCTCAGCTATTCTTGTCGCTGGTATTTTATATAGCTTCGCCTTCTTTGCTCTATCATCAAGCCTAACCAGATCCTCATCCACGAGAAGAACTCCATCACTCTTCAGTAAGTCTATGTATGTGTCGTATGCCTCCTGATACATGACGATTAGGTAGTCCAGGTTTCTTATTAGGGGGTAGTCTATATCCTTCTCAGTATCAATAACTACTCTCGATGCACATCTCCCTCCACGGGCCTCAGGTCCATAGCTTGGGAGATACGTAGCGTTGTATCCTTTGAGGATTGCTGCGTTTCCAATAATATATCCAGCCAGCAATATTCCTTGTCCTCCATAACCACCTATTAGGATTTCGATCCTAGCCATACTCCTCACCACCTATTCTCTTCACCAGATTGCCCCCATAATCATAAATCCCAATGATGATTTTTAGTGCTGGAATACTATGGGTTGAGCACGCTAGACATGGATCATAGGCCCTAAATGCCATTTCCACCATATTTAATATAGCATCATCATACCTTCCCTCTTTAATCAGTCTCGCCGATACTCTTTTGACGTCAAGATTTATGCTTGGATTATTCATTGTTGTCGGTATTATAAAGTTAGCCATCCTTGTTATCCCCTCTTCATCAGATTCATAGTGGTGTATTAATAGTCCTCGAGGAGCCTCAACACTACCAACGCCCCTACAGGTGATCTCCCCCTCTAGATTAAGTACATCCTTTGATGTTATATCCTCGTCACCAGCGAGTTCTAGTAGTCTCTCACTCGCATAGACCATCTCTATGACTCTAGCATAGTGATATGCCATTGTGTGATGTGCTGGCTTACCAAACAATTCTACAAATCTTTCATAGTACTCCTGTGCCTTATCGGTAGCAAATCCATCGGCAGCATTCAGCCGGCCCAGGGGGCCCACCCTATATATCCCGCTGTCAGGCCCATCAGTGATCCCTTTCCATCCTATCTTCTTGAGGTATGGCATCTTCGTATAGCTCCATGGTACGACCTTCTCGGCTATATACTCCAGATAGTCTTTCGGCTCAAACTTGAATATCTCCTCACCATTGACATTAACGATCCTTATCATGCCATCATAAAAGTTGACCCTATTATTCTTGTCGACCAAGCCAGCATAGTGTGTCCTAAGAATATAGTAGTCACCAAAGACAAGATCCTTAATCTCGTCCTTCTCCATAAGGCTTGAGAATAACTCAACGGCTTCGATCGAAAAACTCAGCAATTCCTTCCCATGCTCCTCTATTTCCCTCCTCTCATCCTCATTGATAGGCTTGCTTATTCCACCTGGTATGGATGTTACCGGATGTATAGCTTTTCCACCAATTATCTCCTCAATTCTCACTATCTTCTCACGCATTCTTAGGATCTTCTTAACAAGCTCTGGGTTCTTCTTATATAGGCCGATGATACTTCTCTCCCTTCTCGGCGCCCTAGGGGAAAGCGCGAAGTCAGGGAGTGCGAGTGCGAAGAAATGTATAGAGTGACTGTCCAGCATATGGGCACAATATCCCAACTCTCTCAATTTTTTAGCGGTCGGTGGTGGATCACGACCATAGAGCATATCTGTTGCCTTAGCGGAGGCCATATGATGGGCCCAAGGACAGACCCCACATATCCGGGTAACAATCCTTGGAAGTTCCTCAACGGGTCGCCCAATACAGAATTTTTCGAATCCCCTAAACTCTATTATCTGGAAATATGCATCCTTAACATTCCCCCTCTCGTCAAGAACTATCCTGATCTCGGCCTCTCCCTCGAGTCTCGTGGCTGGCTTGATTGCCACAATACTCATTTTCTCCCCCTCTTCCTAATTCTAAGCAACCTACTTAGGCCGAGAGTAAACCTATAGAAGAGTCCCACCGGATCCGCCACCGATTGTGCTTTTTCGGCCAATTCTTCATCCGACAACCTTGGCTCATTGACAAGCTCAATAAGACTTGCTAGAGTACTAACCATTTTTGCTCCAGGATCAATAACGTTCTCTGCAGGACCCATACACCCCCTACATGGCATATTGGCTTTAATACATGGGAGATCACAGCCACTCCTCGTTATTGGCCCCAAACATATAACCCCCTGCGCCAAGAAGCATTTTTTGGGATCCAGCTCTACCTCATGCACCCTCCTAAATTTATCCACAGATATTACGTCCGGTTTTTCCCTATCACACTTATCACAGATAGTCTTAACGTCCACAACAACAATACCCTTAGGTATCTCCCTACCAGAAGATAGATGCTCGACAAGTAGTTTGACAGCATCAATAATCCTATCTCGTGGTGGCGGACACCCTGGCATATATATATCTATATCGATTATGTCATCAACCTTATAGTTCTCATCCAGCAGTTTTGGAGCCGTAATCCCGTCAGACCCCTCGGAGGCTCCGGGAATAATTTTTTCCTCATTCTCTGTGGAGGGAGTCTCAAGATATGCCGTTTGTAATACCTCATTAACATCATACAGGTCTGCGAGATCCGGTATTCCTCCAAAACATGCACAGGCCCCAAAAGCAATCCTTATTTTTGCTTTCCTCGCCACCATCTCCACGAGCTCCCTCTGC
>CAZVPA010000021.1:0-25109 GCA_964628995.1 uncultured Nitrososphaerota archaeon
GACCGCATTCATCCCCCAGATGCAATCTGGGGGCTTTCTGCGGTACTCTTTGTAAACTTTAATGGCACTGCCGCCTTCGCTAGGTTATACCCAAAATAGCACCAACGGAGGCGTAGAGATACTAGGAACATGTCCCTTCCAGAAACCTTACTCTACAAAATCGAGGTACGAAAAAATAGAAATTATAGTCTCTCGTTCTTTAGTAGGTTCAGATTTTTCTTAAACCACTTCTTGGAGTAATGCAGTAGCTCAGCCCACCGCATCTTCCTAATATTCCTACCGTCATCAATAATGAGTGCTCTCTCCATACAGGCTATACATGGATCAATCGATGCGAAGGTTACTGGGACATCAGCAATATACTCACCCTTCACCATATATGCGACAGACAGTATATTTGCGAGGGTGGGGGTTCTAACCTTTACACGGTATGGATTGATTTTTCCGTCAGACTTATAGTAGTAGAATAGTTCTCCACGGGGAGCCTCCCCCCTAGCTATAGCTTCTCCTTCTGGGGGCGGCTTGAGGGGTGGGAACTTTATATCTAGTGGGCCGGAGGGAATATTCTCGGCTATATGCTCTATTATGTCTGCTGATACCTCTATTTCCTCGAGCCTTACGAGCACCTTAGCCATGGCATCGCATTCTTTAGATGTTACGATTCTAAAGCCTATATCGGGACCATAACCCCAATACCTATCCTCGTACCTAACATCCTTCATGACACCTGAAGCCCTCGCTGTCGGGCCAACAGTGCCTAGATCTATGGCAACATCATATGGGAGTATACTCACCCCCCTAAACCTCGCCTGTAATGTTGGATCCTCCAGAAATTGTTTCTTGTACTCTCGCACCCGATCCCTAAAGAACTTGGCCGCCTCCTTGAGCTCCTTCCTATACTTATCATCTATGTCCCTCCTAACTCCTCCAACTTTGCCAACACTATATACTACACGCCTACCTCCAAGCTTCTCTAGGAGGTCTAGAGATTTTTCTCTATCCCTCCAAGTATACATAAATAGCGTATCAAATCCAGCTTCATGAGCAGCTACACCGACCCATAGTAAGTGGCTATGTATCCTCTCCAGCTCGAGAGTCAGTATTCTTATCCAGAGAGCCCTCTCAGGTATTTTATCCTCTATATCATAGATCCTCTCAATACCCATAATAGAGGTCATCTGGTGGACACCAGAGCAAATACCACATATGTGCTCGGCGATAAATGGTACATTCACCCACTTCTTCTTCTCTAGGAGCTTCTCTATCCCCCTATGGTTGTAGCCCAGTTCTATCTCTGCATCGATTATTTGTTCTCCCTCAATCTTTATCTTTATAGTTATTGGCTCCTTAAACGCGGGATGGAATGGACCTAGTGGGACGTACATCCCCATCCTACTCACCCTCCTCCTTGAAGTCCTTTCTTAGGGGGTGATAACCCTCAGGCAGATCTTTGGGGAGGAGTATACGACTGAGATTTGGATGACCATCGAAGCGGATTCCGAGCAGATCATATACCTCTCTCTCATATACTAGGGCAACTTTGAATATGTCCACTATTGATGGTGCGACGGGATCCTCCCTAGATATGTATATCCTGACACAGAGTAATGGGTATCCCTTTATTTCATATGGCGCTAGGTGATATATCAGGGCCATCTTATTCTCCTTTATGAGGTCGACACCACTGATCGTTATGAGATGCGAATATCCCTTATCCTTAAGCATACTTATGGTATCCTTAATCTTCTCAAATGGTACATCAACCCACACAACCCCGTACTTATCGACCTTAACCTCAGCCTTAGGGATTAGAGAAGATAGCCATTCCTTAACATCATTTATTCCTTTGTCCGTAGGCTCAGTTGGGTATGACATTAGATCCCCACCTCCCCCTTCTCTATTTTCTCTATAAGTGTGGCAATAGCATCAATAATTGCTTCAGGTCTCGGGGGACATCCAATAACATATGCATGGACAGGTATTACCTTATCCACACCGCCCTTCACATTATACGCACCACTAAAGGTAGCACCAGAAACGGCACAAGTCCCTACAGCCACAACAAACTTTGGATCTGGGGTCTGCTCATATATCCTCTTTAGGCGCTCAGCCTGTTTTCTTGTTACTGGACCAGTCACCAATAGTACGTCCGCATGTCGTGGGGAACCAACAAGTTTTATACCGAAACGCTCCAAGTCATATTTTGGTGTTAGGGCATCAAGAATCTCTATGTCACATCCATTACATCCACCAGTATTGCAGTGGAAAACCCAGAGACTCCTCTTAAACGCCCACCTCTTAAGTTTCTTCGGCATCCCACCATCACCTTAATAAAAAATAAAAACGCATAAGAAAAACATAGTATATATATGCTATACGGCATGAGTATATATTACATAATGGGTAATGCTCATCGAAGCAAGACCGCTTGGATATATTCTAAAACCGACGGGGATATTAATGATATGGACTGTACGATCACATATATGCTATTGTCCTTCCTCGTTTCTTAGATGCTATAGCTGCCGCCACCACAATTGTTAAGGCCATGATTACCGATGATGAAAGCACTAGATATTCCAGTCTGGGGGTATGTATCTGTTCTGTGGTTTGAGACGCCCCCGTTACTGTTGTCTGTGTTTCATTTTGTTGCTTGGATATCCTAACTATTATTGTTTGCTTTATGGTATTTATGGCAGAATCTGTTGCTATAATCGTGATAGTATTGTATCCGGGGCTGAGATCTACTATTCCTAGTGTTATGTTATATGTTTTCTTGTTTGTGTATCTCTTTATGAGTATGCTATTTACCCATATCTCCACGGTGGTAGGGGAGTAGTCATGAATGTTGGCCATGAGTG
This sequence comes from uncultured Nitrososphaerota archaeon, assembly GCA_964628995.1. Taxonomy (GTDB): domain Archaea; phylum Asgardarchaeota; class Njordarchaeia; order Njordarchaeales; family Panguiarchaeaceae; genus Panguiarchaeum. Next base: position 2,862 of record CAZVPA010000021.1, read on the forward strand.
TAAGATATGTCGTGTTCTGTTCTGTGTGGTTCATTGGGCTATATATCGTGATGTCTGGCGGCCTGTTATCTATCCAGAAAAATACCCTAGATGGGAAAGTAGCGAGATTTGTGATTTTTGGTACTGGTACTAGGGCTATATCATAGAATGCCTCGCCCCTTAGGCTCAGGGTGTACTGCGTTATGTCTGGGGGGAATACCATACTTAGGGTGGAATTAATGTATAGTTCTACGGCCTCGGTGAACTCCATATTTACTATGCTCCATCTTATTGTTATGTCTGTAGTGTTTAGATATGTATAGTTTTGAGGCCCCATAATTTCTATGCCTATGCTATTTGGTTGTGTTGGGTCGGTACCATATATGAATACCTCGGAGTAGTCATCCACACCATCACCATCGGAGTCTGGATCATTGGGGTTTGTTCCATGTTCGTTCTCATAATAATCACTGAGCCCATCACCATCACTATCAAAGACATTGCTTGAGCTCAGATTCCAGTCATATGCGAAGCATTCCTTCAGGAATAAGGCCAGTTTTCTGGATCTTATTATCGCACCAACCTCTGTGTTATATTTTAGTCCTCCACCGGACCAGTTTATGGAGCCAACAACAACGTATTCATCATCCACAATGATCCCCTTGTTATGGAGATACAATATGTTGTTCCTATAGAAAGCTGGTACAACATGAATACCCTTGGACTCTAGATACGGAGCCATCGTCGAGTAGTTCCCATACCCATTAAAATCATCTTCCAGTATGATCTGTATGGTGACGCCCCTACTCCTAGCCTGTTCCAAACTATCTATGAGAGCCTGCACTTCCGCCGTCGTATTGTTTATGTATGGTAATTCGATAAATATTGTGTGGTTTGCCCTATCTATTAGTGACTTAATCTGTGTATATGAATTTCCCGGTGTCTCCAGTAGTGTGACATCCACATCACGATCCTCAGATATATCAAATTTCGATGAGAAACTCATGACTCCATTGCTATTTGGTTCTAATCCCCTACCGAGGCTATATGTGTAGTCAATACTCCTCGAATCATTAAGAAAGATGGACTCAAATATGTTCCTACATTCTAGTGCTATTGTTGCGTCAGTGATTACGGCCCCCCATCCCCTTGATGGTGTTTGGTATGGCTGAAGTTCAATACTTGTTGGATCAGGTGGGAATGCTGTCGGCATATAGTTTTCGCTTCCAACAATAACAATCCTATCATCAACAATAATCATTTTTGCGTGCATGAAGTTTCCAGCTGTTTCCAGCCGCACCCATACTGGCAGACCAGATCGGTTAAGAGAATATAGCATTGCTGACGTGTTCCTATTCCAGTAATCTCCACTCTCACCATATGTATCATTTTCTAGGAGCACCCTTACTCTGACATCCTTCTGGGCTATGGTACTTATTATGTTATAGAAGTCTTGGCTCCACATCTCATATGCCATTATATCGACACTACTGTTTGCGTTAAGAATTATGTTCTCTATTGCTGTATATGCGGAGTCCGGATTCACAAAAACGACGACACTACTTACCACTGCTCTCTCTTTTATTGTTAACCGATCATCATGTTGTGAGTCACTCCTCACCTCGGTTTGGAATGGGGCTACTAGGAGCAATATTAGGGAAAGCACCAATAGTGCTGTCTTCCCCATATGCATCATGATTGGGGATCTATATTGCGTGTCCCTCCTTCGAGCTCTCGATTACGTAGTATATGGGGGCTATCTCTGCGAGAAGCATATCTTTTTTCTCCACGTCATCTAAGGAATATGCCTTGTCAAGAATGCTATTAACAATCTCTTCCGCCTTATTTATGACGCCAGCTCTGGCATAGACTTCCGCTATCCGTAGGCCATATACCATCTTCTCTATCTCATCATCAATTTTTTCTCGCTCATCCCAAGCCTTTGCCAGTATGTCCAGTATTTTTCTCTTCACAGGAGTATTCAATATAACCTTTGCATAGTGTATATATGTGTCGATCATATCCTTTGCGCTTACTGCCAAGCTTAGGGCTGTTTCTAGAGCCTCATCATACCTCTCATTCCTCACATATTCATCTATCAGTGTTCTTCTGACAAGCGGTAGTATCGGCTCTATCCCCTCCAGACGGACAAGCTGGAATATTACCGAGAACCAATCAGCGAATAATAGCCATGTCATTATCTTTATTAGTGTTCTAAGTCTGAGCCTTGAGGGCAACATATTTATGTAGTTTAGTGATTCCTTCAGTAGTTCGTCGGATCTTGTGTCACCAAGAACATACAATGTGGCGGCATAGTAGCCATATATCTCGGCGGCAACCCTGTTGCTCCTGATGTCATTTGGATTTCTGGGCTTTAGACCCTTAAGCATACGAACTGCCTTGTTTATTGAGTCGAGATACTCATCCTTTTTCCCCGCGAACTTGAATGCTATCGCTAGATCCAAACGTATCTTTGCTTCCTCAGCGGGATCTATCTCCATCTTTCCCTTCAATTCATTTATTGTCTTTATTGTCATTTTCAGGAGTCTTGGTAGTTCTCTACATAGCTTTAGTGCACACCTATGCTCCATCGCCAACAGTACGTCAAGCTTCCTCTTCTTGTCATCAATCACATCAAGACAGGATAGTGCGTCCACCACCTCGCCCTCCATCATTAGCCTCTTAGCTACCCTAACTATTAGTTCTTCCAGCCTCTCCTTTTCTGGTATTAGTACCTGGATTCTATCCATAGCGACGCAGTGGCTTTCGAGTAATATTTCCTCCGCAACCCTCTCCACAGCCCTATTCTTATACTTAGGATTAGAGATATCACTAAGGATCCTCTCAACACTTATTGGGAGAACCCTCTCACGCTCCAATAGTTTTAGTTTTTTGTTTAGTTTTTCCTCTAGTCCAACCTCAGCCAGTTCTTCTGGGAACTTATCCTTGGCCACTAAGAATGATTTGAGATAGTACGCTGGTAGTGATGGATGGAGTTCCTTCCTACCAGATATTATAACGCTATTTATGTAGTCCTCCAATATCTTGGCCCCTCCACGAATCCTGCCTGAAGCATATAGAGTATAGATGTATTTGAATAGGAGTTCTTGGTTTCTCTTTAGATCCTCCCAATATATCGGTATCTCTGAGACCTTCTCGAGCATGTCTAGAAAGTTATTATCGGCGAGTGTCTCCATTATATCTAGTAGTACCCCAATATCTATCTTTTCGAGCTCCTCTATTTTTATCCTCTCGAAGAACTCCTTCCATCTATCAATATTATGCTTCCTTAGGGCCACTGCTATCTGGATACATGCTTCTGGGTCACTGCCTATAACCGTATTTATCTGTTTCAATACTCTATCTAATGTCTCCCTATCGGTGTTTTTCTGTAGGATATTCTCGATGACCACACCCAGTATTGGACCCACTTTTACTTCCTTGGAGAATCTCCTAATAATCGCTAATGCTTCATCATGAAAGCCATGTCTTGATAATATATCGCAGGTGCTTAATAGTATTGTTGATTTTTGTGTAGGGTTGAGCCTTTCTATTCTATCTAGTAGTTTCTGTATGCTTCTTAGGCCATCGTTTCTGTCGCCTATTAGGATCCGCAAGTGTGCGCACTTAAGCTCATCCATAACTCTGAAGAAAACCTCCATTATTGTGTATTCCTTGTTCTTGATGAGTAAACAAAAACTATTAACGAACCCCCGAGCACGCGTAAAGTCCCCAATAAAGCTAAATACTACGGCCAGATTGAAGCATAGATCCTCATCACTATAATCCACTTTTTTAAGCCTCTTCAAGAAGTCCTTAACAATGCCCATGAGAGCGTTATTATCTAGTTTCCCCCCAAGTATTGCCTCAGAGATAACCTCAGGTCTATATTCCTCCGACACCTTCTCCAAATACTTGGAAAACAAATCATAATGACCCTCATATGCACACGTGATAGCAAGGGTACTGTATAGTTCCTCCGTATCAGGGGACTCCTCACTTTTAACTATCTCCAATAGGGGGTCTATAGGGCCAAAACTTAGGGCGACCTCAAGTACCGACTTTAAGGCATCAATCTTTTTGCTGGGATCCCTTATCATCTTAAGGAGGAGTCTTACATTTTCTATGGCTATATTGAGACTCATCTCACTCACTAATAACCTAAGCACCAAAAAACAAATATATAGTATACATCATTACAACACGAGTACCAAGATACTGCACTTAGGAATGCCTAAAAAACATCACAGTTAGATAATGATGTACCATAAAAAAGCTTGATCCAAACCCTAGTTCCGTTATCCCCCATTCTAACCAACTAATACGTGCCGTATCTGGATGATGAGTAACACTATTAAACAGGAAATAGTTATTATTACATCAAACATCCATGTTGGAGGTATTAGATGGAGATTTTTTCTATCATATTGGTGAGAGGCATGACCATAAGAATTGTTGACAACATATATTATGTCGGGGTCGACGACACCACCAGCGACCTATTTGAGGGGATCTGGCCCATACCTAATGGCGTCAGTTATAACGCATACCTCATCCTAGGCGATAAAAAAGTCCTGATTGAGGGAGGAGTAAAAAAGGCTTTTTCGAGGGAATTCTTCAACAATGTTGAGGAACTAATATCCTTAGAGGACATCGACTATATAGTTGTCAACCACATGGAGCCAGACCACTCAGGAACACTCCCAGAGCTCCTAAGAATAAATAAGAAGGCTAAGATATATATTACGCCATTCGGGAGTAGCCTCCTAAAAAACTTCTATGGTTTCGAGAGCAAAAACAGAGTGATTACTGTCAGGAAGGGGGACACACTAGACCTTGGTGACAGGAAGCTAGTATTCATACCGACACCAGGGGTCCATTGGCCAGACAGTATGGCTACATATGAAACAAAAAACAAGATCCTGTTCAGTAGTGATGCCTTTGGAACATTTGGTGCTCTGAACGGTAGGATATTTGATGACCAAATAGACCTTAACTATGTTCTGGGCGAGGCAAGAAGATACTTTGCCAATATAATAGGGAAGTTCTCCAGTAGAGCATTACAGGTAATTAGCGAAATCGAGAAAATGGACATAGAGATCATAGCCCCTTCACATGGGCCTATATGGAGGAAAAAACCAAAAAACATAATAGACTACTATAAGAAACTAAGCATGCAGAAACCCGACGAAAAAATCCTAGTGGTATGTGGCTCGATGTATGGATTCACTAGAGAGGCAATAGCATACATCACTAGAAGACTAGCAGAGGAGAGAGTAAGATTTAGTGTTATTGATCCAAGCAGGACACATCCCAGCTATTTCCTGAGTGAGGCATGGGACTCAAAGATAGTGGTGTTCGGATCACCAACATACGATGGTGATATCTTCCCACCAGTACGGATATTCCTCAGTTACATCCAGATAAAGACACTAAAGAATAGATATTTCGGGATAATAGGCTCCTGCGGCTGGGCTGGGGGCGGATACAGGAAAATTGTTGAAATCCTCAAAAACATGAACTGGGAACTAATAGAGCCAATAGTCGAGTTCAAGGGTAGAATAACAAGCCATGACTACTCCACAATAGAGCAACTCATCAGCAATATTAAGCATGTATTATCAGTATAGAACACATAGAATTTTTTATATGCCACTTCTTTTTCCATCAAATCATCCATCTGGGTAGCATAGAACCCCAATCTTTCAGAATAACTTTTCTGCTAAACGAAGACAATATATGTGGCGGCCTATCGGGGGCTCCTCATAGAGCCTAGCTGGGCAATCCTAACCGACTGAAATTTTGAGAAAAATATCACAGATAGAGAATCAGTATTCCGAAGGGATATACCTAACAAATAGGTAGTACTTACATAGGGAAACATACAATATATGGATGTTATGATGGCAAAAACAAGAGGACTCAGGCTTAGATGGTTTCAGCGTATTGTTTTGCCTTCTCGGCTATGTAGCGAGCAAGTACTAATGTTTGCCCCTCTTTTTTCGGTCCTCCCCAGTCATACGTTCTAACTTCTGGTGGTGCCTCCCTTATTGTGTCTGCTACAGCCCTCTCTATACATTCGGCGAGCTTTGTTTCACCAAGCCACCACAGCATTAGTTTTGCCGATAATATAGCGGCTATGGGATTTACTACATACTTCCCAGCATACTTCGGTGCGCTTCCATGTACAGGCTCGAATAAGCCATATTTATCACCAATATTGGCCGATGGGGCGAAACCAAGACCCCCAACCATCTGTCCTATGAAGTCTGATATTATATCCCCATACAGGTTTGGTGCCACAACAATATCATACTTTAGTGGGTCCTTCAGTGCCCATTGACAGAATGAATCCACATTCGCATCATCAGCCTCTATCTCTGGGTACTCCTCGGCGATCTCATAGAATACCCTCCTGAATAACCCATCGGCAGCCCTAACAACATTTGCCTTGTGGACACATGTTACCTTCTTCCTACCATGCTTTTTGGCATATTCAAATGCGGCCCTTATTATTCTTTCTGAGCCTTTTCTTGTTATTACCTTGAAGGATACTGCGGCACCCGCTGGGATTTTCTCAAATTCTGGGTGATACTTCCTGAGTTCCTCAGACCATTCTGGGATTTCCACCCCGAAGTAAAGGTCCTCCGTATTCTCCCTAAACACTATAATATCTATCCCCTCCCTATAGTTCAGGGGGTTCCCCTCATATGCCTTACATGGCCTCATATTAACATAGAGATCCAACACTTGCCTTAGCCTAACTATCGGACTCCTATACTTCACCTTACCCCGTAAGTGTGGTGGTAGTTCCTTCTCGGCCTCGCCAGGGGGCTTGGATGTTATTGCACCAAACATTATGGCATCGCATTTCTTTACAAGCTCTATTGTTTCGTCGGGTAGTGGGTTACCCTCAGTAATCCAACATGACCACCCTATCCTTCCTTCCTTATACTCAGCAGAGAAATTGATGGCATCCAACACTATCCGCACAGCATCAAGCACATCCTTACCTATACCATCCCCAGGAAGCCAAGCGATCTTATATTTGGCCATACTACCACCTTTTCCTACCAAAATACTCTACAAAAAACAAAATATAAGTGGATATTATTAGTGGCCATCCCCTATATGTCGCCATTATAGAGAAGTTCACCCTCTGAGAACATTAGTAGTTTTCCCCGATAACCCCTCCCTACCTTTATGGTGATCCAAGACTCACTCGTCAGGTTTGGTATGGTAGTGATTATTGCCGCTTTTTCATATGGTTGTGCCTTCTCTCTTCTCAAGAGAAACATCTTGTTATTGTGGGGATGCCTCCCATCGAGGTTTATGAGTACGACATTGCTATTCGCGAGGACAAAGTTATATGTTCCATCCCCGAACTCCTCATATAGTTTCCTAACAGCATATCTTGTGGCACCAAATATACTGCCGAGGGGCCTCCTGCGGAAATACTCAACCATTCTGTCCCTTATATATTCGAATATCCTTGGAGAATCAAACTGGGGGTCATCATGGATAATCCTCCCTCTGGTCCTATACCTCAATATTGATTCCGAGTATCCATTATGAGCAAAAATCCACTCGTTATCCAAGAATACATCCTTGAATGGGTGCGCATACTTTTCCCCATAGAGATCCCCCCTAGATGCCAACCTGAAGTGACCAACTATTATCTCACTCTCGATACACCTAATGGCGAGATCGAATGATGTAACTATATTCTCACCCCTGATCTCTATGTCAGTATCCTTCACAACAACAGCCTGTTTGTTCCTTAGGAAGAACCCCACACCCCACCCGTCGACATCTCTCCTCTCTATACTCCTAAGCATGAACTTATGGAGAGTTTTAGGGGCCCTATACTCGCTTGAAAAACATGCGGCAAATAGATCACACATATATAAGCCACCATAATACCCATTGTTTGTACTCTAATCGAGTATAGTAATACAATAAATAATATATAATACCATATCCGTACCCCGCCAAAACAGCCACCCAGCCCATATCTATTATGTGTATCTGAGTATTACATGCTACTATCCATTATGTTGATTGTTTCCTATATATATTGGGTATGCTGGGTGGTTATTCTATGGATGAATTATTGTCCTTAAGGATATCCAAGAGGACAACCCCAGTGATGCTCTATAATGTGATGAGAGCCATTACTCACGAGGAACCAATAGTAGCAAGCAGGAACCTGGTTAGGTTTGCGGAAAAATTATTGGAATACATTGGGAGCGATGTAGTGGAGAAAGAACTCCAAGAATTCGCTAGGGGCATTATCGGAGTATTCAGGGAGAAGTTTGGGCTCAAGGACGCATTAGAACTCATAAAAAAACATGGTTTTATGGTTAATGAGAGGTCATTGGAATGGGCATATAGAGAGCTAGGGATTCCTGTGTCTGGGGGCGTTGCAGCACTAATATTAAGGCTACTCAGAACCGGTGGGTTCATCACAAATGTTTTCAGTAGAGTCCTAGCGATCGACATAAGGGAGGCGATCCTCAATATGTTGAGGATAAAAGGGATGCTGAAGATAGGGTATCTAAGATCCAAATTTGGAGAGGAAATAACAAATCTGATTGTTGACCTTATAAGGAATGATACTGTCATTGTGACATATAGGGGCAGAATCTTGGAGATACCCCCATCAATAGAGAACATAGATAGAATACCATCAAGAGATGCTGAACACATCGACAGAGCATTTCTAGAGGAATGGACAGATTATCATGGAGTGAAGTGGTATAGGATCTCAATACCCGATGGCGCAAAAGTATTGCTCAAAATGTAGGGACACACGATGAAAAAATACTGAACTACTGATTGGAGGAAAATAATGGTCCTCATTGGTGTTGATATCTAAGGATCATTGATCTAACGATCCTATATCTTATATATCTATGTACCACTAATAGGATCGCTAAGGCCATGTCAAGGAGCAAAATATAGATGCTTACCCTTATGAGCATGTATGCATTTATATAGATCCCCACAGCAGCTATTATATAGGATATGGCCAGCATTAGTGATGTTATTTTGCCATAATGTATCTCACCTCTGACCCTCAACAGAATAAGGATTGTTGACCCTACTATGCCAGCTACTGATAGGAGTAGGCCCACGTTTATCCCAATCGAAACAAATATATCCCTGATTATTGATACTATGTATAGTGCTATGCCTATGGTCAGGCCAAACAACGCGGCATATCCCATAGCCTTATTGAAATTGGGTTTCTCTGGCTTATCCTTCTCAGGTATGTGTCTTATTTTTCTAAGACCCAACAAGTACCTCAATCTTGCGATTATCCCTTCCTTACCAACTTTTTTGTAGACTGTTGGTCTGAGTCTCTCCATTTTTTCGGCCCCAGGAATCTCAATTGGTGTGGGGTGTTCCTCCTCCACATGGGCTACCCCAGCCTCCTTCTCCCCCATTTCTCTCTCCATTTTGGCTTTCACTGTAGTCTCTTCCTTACTCAGCATTGCTTCCTCCTTCACAAGATACTTGGGCTGTATGACCGTCAGAGACCTATTCGATAGCATCATCAATAGGAATAGTGCGATAGCGCAGAGAAATCCAACTAATAATTGGCTATATGGAAATATCAACATTTTGGCTCCTGTGGTCGGGGTAGTTGTTTGTGTTGTTGTCTGTGTTGTTATCCCTGGGATCCTATAGGATACAAGTGCCATTGCCCTCTCGTTACCTATCACATATAGTACACATATCCACATGTGTGTGCTATTACTTGCCATGTCGATCAATCTGTGATCTGTGGCATTAAGTCCTTCGGCTATTCGGTCTATGTCCCCACTTACATTTTTGATTAGTTCTACGTTACCCGTCATGTCGGCATGATATATCGCATAGCTATTATCAATAATCCATATGTTTTCGTCTTGAAGGAAGAAATGGGCTGCATAGACTTTGGAGACATCTTTGGGGTATCCGATCGATATATTTTGCTCTGTTTTATTGAGCCATTCATTCATCTTTACCACGCCTATTTGGGGCCGGTCTGTCCTATGATAGGACACCCAGAAGTTCTCGCCATCAAATTCTAGGGAATCTATCTCCATATTTACATATGACAGATTTATGGTTAGTACTTCCACTAGGCGATAAGTCCTATCCAGAACGGCAATACTATATTTGTTCCCCCTCATTAGGAGATAACAGCATTCATCCCCATAGCTAAGGTCGACACATGAACCCAATCTAAGGATGGTGGACGGAAGACTATTGGTATCGATTATTGTTCCATTCATACTTATGTTGAGGATCTCTATGGATGTGGAGGTTCTGTTGGCAACAATGAAATAGTTATTGTGTACACTACACCCCTTAGGGTCCAGCCCAAAGATAACTACGCTACAGCTATATCCTTGGCAGTCGAGCCGCATAGATGCCCAGAAGAAGAAAGCTATGAGAAGTATAACTAGAGCTCTTCTCATAGAAACCACCACATAGACTAGCACTACTTCTCTATTATGTTTCCCCACATATCCCCCTTCTTCCTCGACAACGCAAGAGACCCTGCAAGTATCTCCAACATCACAACTCTGCCCCTACTTTCCACGGTCGAATTGAATACCTTTTTTCCCCTAGTACTTGCTCTATGTATGTTTGTCAACCCCAAACCATTGATAATGCTTAAGAAATAAGCCGATATTGGGCCATATACTGGAGAATGAATAGGAAACATGAATTTCTCTGTCACCCAATACACCATCGGAATAATGGTAAAGGGAATATGTTATTTATAAAGGAGAAAAATGATGGATTGTGATATTATCACCCAAAAAAGACAAAGATTTAAATGCCATAAAAATTGAGAACAGCCTAGCCTAGTCAGTAGATATACAAAAATGGACATATATAATGTTGCTTAACATTTTTTCTGTAGATGCTTGGTATGTGTTATTATGGCCAACATTGGCGCTTTTCTAATGAGAATCTCACAGCTTCTGTTGCCAGATCCCCCTACTAACAAAAATATCCAGAATAAACATTAGCCACAATGACCAATTCCCCGAATCAAAATATAGGCCGCCCCGCCACTTTTTGTATTGAATGCGATACCAAAGATTAGCTGAATACAAACCTTTCCTCACATTCTACAGAAGCCACTCATATCTAAATTCACTGGATCTCTCAGAATTTCTTCAGGATCATAGAGAGGTAAGAGGCATAGTGAAAAATAACAAAACATACTGCCTGTATCTACCTATATGCCTATTATTCCGTAGAATCCTCATACATCACATATATAAGTAGAAAAGAATAGTATTCTTGCCATCGGTTCGGGGATCGGGATGCAGAGGCCAGTACGTGCATATGTATTCCTGAAGGTCCGGCCTGTCGAGATTAATGAGTTCCGTGAAGCATTAAGTAGAATACCAGAGGTTGTGGAGGGGCATGCCGTTACGGGAGAAATGGACGCAGTACTTGTCCTTGAGCTCCAAGACTATATGAATCTGGCAGATGTCGTAAAGAAGATAAGGACACTACCATTCGTCCTTGATACACAGACGAGTGTCGTGATAAGCCCAATAAAGCAAACAAACAATGGAGACAGGAAAAAATAGGCACAATATTCTTCTATTTTTTACAGACCTAATATTCCTTACGCTAGATCACAAACACTCAATGAATCCATCCCTCGAGAGTCTATCGATGATTTCTCGAAACCCATCACAATATGGAAATTTTTTCCATTGGGGGCATGTTCCACATATCTTCGTTATTTTGGCACCCCTAATACCTGAAAAAATACTGACAAATATCATGTATGTCATAAAAGCTACATACACCTTAAGTATTATTGATGATCCAGCAAGATAGGACGCATACAGTACCACTAGAACAACAACAGCCCCGAGGTATACCTTAGAGAGTATCTTTATTATTATTGACCTATCAAAAATATCCAGTTTGTATGATACCAAGAAAAAAATCACAAGTATGGGGATTACCCACGAATACCTCTCAAATAGGAGCCCAAAGGGGTTATAGATGAAATATAGAATAAGGAGAACAATTATTGTTGGGTATGTAAATGTACACCCAATACATAGACTATACTTTCCAACCCTTATATAGTGCCCCTCCTTATATCTGTCGCATAATGGGTGATGAGATAACGTAAAGGGCATCAGATCGCGCAGAAACAATAATAGATGACGAAAAATTCTTCCCCAATTAAGCCTAATCTGAGAGCAGTACGAATTATTCCCTATAGAAATTCACCAAAAATAAAAAAACAAGGTATTGGCCTACACTAGTAGCATCATTGCAATCCCTAGACCGATGGCGAAGGGTATTATCCATGCCAATATCCATGCAACTATGGCATTTCCCCATGTATCTGTGTGCCTTATCTTTATGATGTACCATTGGATTATACAACATGGAATAAATGCGTTTATTATTGCCGTCACAAGTACAGAGCCGAATGATCTTTTCTCTTCTGGGACACCAACTATGCTTAGTGCTAGCCATAGGAAGAAGGCACCAAGAATCAGTGGCATGATGATCAGCGCTACCAACAATCCCGCTAGGCTAAGCCCGAGTAGTCCTCCATCTGGCATATTTACCACCTTCCTTTCTACCCATCACCAAAAAATCTCCTTTATAAAGGAAATACTATCACAATTTACGATCAAAATGTTTCCCAATGATATATTGGCTTTCGTGTTTTCATTTGTGTATGTAGGCGGCATAATATATGCCTGTAAATACCTAAGGGATAGAGGATATGATCTTCATAAACTCAGGGAAACCACACACATGCTTATGGGAGTATGGCCTTTGGTCTGGTTGTTATTCGAGACTATGTTCGCAGCATTCATGGTGACAGTCATCATAACATTATTCCTCATATTCGCACCGAAGAGTATAAGGAGAGTATATTCTGGGGGCGAAGAGAAACATTATGGTCTCATAATATATAGTGCTACTTTCATGTGTATAACATGTCTCTACTGGATGTCCCCAATAGGTGCGGCAGCAATATTTACTTTGGCATTCTCCGATGGTATGGCTGGATATGTAGGGAAGCACTACGGTGGACACAAATTCCGTGTTCCTTGGGGGAAAACAAAAAGCATTGAGGGATCCCTAGCCTTCTTTCTTATGTCCATAATATCCATAATCCTAGCATACTCAGTATTCGCAACATTACCATGCCTGACCCTAGTAATTATCTACGCACTAATATTGACGATAACAGAGGCGATATCTCCCCCACATTCGGACAATTTCACTATACCAATAACATCGATATTACTACTGGAATACCTACCATATCTTCTCTGTCCATAATAACATCATACCATATATTTTTTACATAACTCTTTTGTCATTAGACGCGAATCTCCTGTCCATGGACTATCCATAGATATAGCTTGCTCTTCTTGGTAATACTAGCTTGCTTAGCCTTGAAAACGCATTATAACTTATACTTGAGGAGTCTCTTCCTCAACATACACATCCTATTGGGGTAGTCTGTCGATATGATATCTACCCCTATTCTTACTAGTCTCAGTGCTAGGTCCACATCATTCACCGTCCAAGCATTTAGTATTATTCCTCTTATTCTACATTTATGGGCCACGTGTTTGTTTATTATATCCTTTCTTAGTGCGAGTATTCTTATTCCCAGTTTGAGGATTCTTTCAATTATTCTGTCATTATAGCGTACCGATATTGCTAGTAGGGGTATGTTGTCGTTTATGTTCCTTATGTTTGCTAGGGTATCCATGTCAAATGATGCTATTATTGTCCTATCCATTAGTCCAGATTCCTCAATCGTCTCGACTGTTTTCTTCTCAATGTTTCTTTCCTTTAGTTCTATGATTATGCCGAAGTCGCCATCACTGAGTACTTCTAGTGCCTCTGCTAGTGTGGGGATTTTTGCCCCCCTATACCTATCAGAGAACCACGATCCCGCATCCAGCCTCTTTATCTGATCCAGACTCATATTACTTACTAGTCCTGATCCGTTTGTTGTCCTATCGACGGTGGCATCATGGATTACTACGAGATAGCCATCTCTAGTGACTCTAACATCCATTTCTATGAAGTCCACATCATACTTCTTTGCTTCCTCGAATGATGGGATTGTGTTTTCTGGTGCCAGTCCCGCTGCTCCCCTGTGTCCAACTATTGAGAAGTACATGCTTACTACCTACCACCACCTTGGCTTGAGCTTTGTTCCTCTGTTCTCTTCTTTGCCTTTTTCTTTAGTACTATGTGGAATGACAAGTATGCCAGGAGAGTTAGTGTGAAGACCGCCGCTACTCCCGGCAGGATCCCCAGTGGTCTAGCCGTTATTGTTTCTTTTTTCCTCTGGAATATGAATATTATTTTTGCTATGTTTGTGTTTCCTGCCAAGTCTTGGGCCTTAATGAAGAATGTGTGGTTCCCCTCCGCGATATATAGTGTGTCTATCGTATACCTATTCCGACTACCAACGAATACCCAGGAGTAATTATCCATCTTTACCCAGTATCCATAAATCCCAGTATTGTCGGTCGCATACCAAACTATCTCTATTGTCCTATTTCCAGTTGTGGTACCGTTCTCGGGGTATGGTATCGATATTGATGGTGGTGTCGAGTCAACATTCACAATTATTACCGCTAACGCTGAGTTGTTCGCCTTATCCCTAGCATATATGGAGATAGTATGTGTTCCATCACCAAACAGCTCTATGATGAGTTCGCCTATTGTCATGTTTACCTCGAAATCCATAGTCTGGTCTATGGAAATCCTCACGGTATCTGGATTCTCCTCCATGATCCTCCAGCAGAGGATTACTGTTGTTTTGTTTGTTATTGTGTTGTTCTCTGGTTCAGATATATCTATCGTTGGGGGAGTCACATCGATATGTACAACTACTACTGCCAGCTTGGTGTTTCCACACATATCGATGGCTTTGATATGTATTCTGTGGGTTCCCTCACCAGTATCTATGACTATACCTCCCACTGTTGGGGCCTCAAACCATGCGTTCTCATCGAGTCTCATTAAGACATACCTTATCCCGGATAGAGTATCCGTGGTGTTCCATTGTAGCCGTATTGTTTGTACCCTATAATACGTATTGTTTGTTGGCGAGTATACCACAATACTTGGCTTTGTCCTGTCAAATAGTATGAGTATTCTTGATGTGTTTGTGTTGTTGGCCAGATCAATAGCTAGTATCTCCACGACATATACTCCCTCCTCAGAAAGACTGATGTTTACTTCGCCACTTCCCTCACTTAGGTCATATATCTGTGTCCCATTTAGTAGTAATAACACATGGACTAGGTTGTCCTCTGAGATGTTATATCGCACTGTGAGGCCGCTAGAGTTCGTATATGTATTGTTTGCTGGGTTTGTTATGTGTATCATTGGTGCCCTGTCATCAACAAAAATCCATATCGTGGATATATTTGTGTTTCCTGCCTTGTCAACGGCCATTATTGAGATGTTATGCTCTCCATAGCTCAGGTTCTCAAGCATATAGGATGTGTTGTTCCCGACAAAGACCCATTCACCATTATCTACTCTCACCTCAAAATGATCCAGAAAGTCCTCCACATAACCCCATCTCAGCAATATGTCTGAGGTATTCACATATGTTCCATTCTCTGGGTCAACATCTGTGATCCTTGGCTGTACATCATCACGTACCGTGAAGACGATACTTTCTGCCGAATTATTTGCTAGGTCGTAGGCAACTACCCTAATAACATTCACGCCATATGTTAGGGACACATTGTATGTCGTGTTGACCCCCTCGTAGGTTTTTGTATCATTAACATAGAGCACATACCTAGATACCTCCGTTGTATTGTCATACCCCTCCCATACCACGACTATCTGTGAATTATTTGTATATGTATTGTTTGTTGGTATAACAATATTTACCCCTGGGGGAGCGGTATCCACAGTTATTCTTGTCGTATTCTCTATACTTGACCCCCTTATCGGTATTGCCTGGATCTTGAGGTCCCATACACCATCCTCTGGTGCTTGGATTGTTATCCTATTTTGTATTGTTGTGTTTAGGAGTGTCGAGTTTAGATATACCCTATACTCCACGGGTGTGAACCCAAATGTTTCCCATGAGGCCACAATATTTGTGGTATTGAGGATTTCTCCAGATTTTGGTAATAATATTGTGAGAACCCTTGCTGGGTGGAGTATGAGGCCACCTATTTCTCCACCAATGAACTGCTCCTCGATGAGATCCCCATCCGTGTCCAGCGCGGTGGCACATGATATTCTGAAGGGGAGACCCCTCTTATAGTTCTCATATTTTGGGCTATAGAGCATTATGTCGGTGTTGTTCCAGACAAGCAAGTGTTCTGCTGTGCCATTAACCTTCACGAATGTTATGCCTTGGTTTGTACCATTTGACACAAATAATGGTGTCCCGTTCGGAAGGATCACCCCGAAGGATGCTGATGATAGGTACGCTATTGTGGTTTCTGATTCGTTAAGTATTCCCCCAAACGCAATACTATATATTGCTCCATAGACTGTAACATTCCACTCATAATCCAGTGTGGTATTTAGCTGTTTTAGATTATTGCTGACCCCATAAACTATCTTCGAGTTGTACGCTCCTATACAAAGAATTGGGGCTGACTCAACAGTTTTGCTGTTCAACTTACTCCCGTCGAATGATAGGATGATTATTGTCCCATTCTGCAGTCCAAGCAGTATTTCTTCCCCAGCCTGACCATATATGTCCGCGATGGCTAAGGCCGATACATTTGTGTCGATGATACTCCATTTTGTTGTCCCATTTGGATATAGGGCTATTGTTCCATTATCCCCAGACAGAATTATCTCCACCTCATCACCACGTCTTGGGGTTTCAACAAACATGAGTGATCCATTATATTCCTTCCTCCATACAATGTCCCCCAGATCCATGAGTAGTGTCGTGTTGTTCTCCAACGCAACTATGACCTCGTGATAGGAGTCCCCATCATAGTCCATCTTTCCAAGATCCATAATCCCGACAGTCATATTTCTACTTAACAATTCATCATAGTTCCTATCAATAAGGGAGACCGTCATATCGCTGAAGGCGACAACATACTCGGGCGAATCATCATCCACTAGGTTTGCCTCCATTATTATTGTTGGAGCACCATATATCCTATTACTCCACAATGTATCACCAAGATAATCAATACGGTATATCCAGTCAGTTTTTCCTCCAATAACAATACTATTACCAGTATCAACAATTGTTGTTATGTTCCCCCCTATGTTTCTTGTCCATATATCACTACCATTCCCATCGACCAGCATGACGAAGCCTAGACCACCCATAAATATCTCGTCAAAGTCATCAAGATCCACATTCGTACTTATTGTCGCATATGCATATGATGGTAGACTTCTATTCCATAGCTGGTTCAGGTATGAATCCAGTAGAAATAGTGTCCCATTCGTAGCTAGGAATATTTCCCTCCCACCAGTCTCATTAATGTCTCCGCTCCCAATGGTAGTTATTTTGTCCCCAAAGGTTTTTGTTCTTATTGCGTTTCCTCCCTCCAAGAATACCCATAGTTTGCTCCCTCCCGCCACTACTATATCATCATAACCATCACCATCAATATCCTCTATATCTACCAACGATATATTCTCCCCCATTATGTAGTTCCATACCACTGATCCATCATTGTCCACCACTATAAGTCTATCACCACCAACAACAAGTAGTTCATACTGAGGATCACTATCCCACCTTATTCGGTATATCTTCTGTGCACCCGAGAGCACGATTTGCCATAGTGTTTGTGCTGAGAGTGTGGAGACAAGCTCTATATATTCCCCATGAACAATGGATACTTCATCGCCCTCCCTAGGAGATATATCGCCAATAGTAAAGTATATGGTATCATCCCTAGAAACAAATATATCAACAGTGTCGTTATCTAGGAGATATATTCCCGTGGAATTAGCGAAGACCACCTCCATGGCTCCATCATTATCTATATCCCAGAGCTCAGAATGAAGTACACTGACGCAAGATATAGCATTTTTCTTGAGCCCACTCATATTAAGAACCACTATGCCACAGTCCGAGACTACGTATGCCTTCTGGGGATCCACCAGTATCTCCTTTGTCCTAGTGCCGGGACCTATAATCCACGTATCGTAGAACCTCACCATTGATTTATCTTCACCCTCCATCGAATGAAGATACACATTGTTCTTCCGTGGTATTGTTTTTGATGCTGTTTCTGTCTTTAAAACATTGTACTTCATGGATGTTATGTTCTTTGTCCCTCCCCACGTTATGTTATTCATTATTGTGCCGAAATACACTATTTGTCCAACAAGTAGAAGGATCAAAAGCACCAGTTTCCTCATAGTAGACCCGCCTTATAGAGCTTTATCTCCTTAAGGATCCTATATACCAGATAGGCCACACCAAACATCGCCAAGGCCGCTATACCAACCTCTATTGATGCCACAGGTATCGCCTTCTTCACAAAGGTGATCATTATTCTATATATCTTTGAGAGCAATCTCTCCTCTTGCATCCATATAATCATCAGGTCCAGTGGGGCCTGTCCCTCCATGACATCACTAGAGACATCGGCATAGAATGTAATGTCGAAGGTCTCGCCTGGGTATACGTTTCCTATGTATGCAGCCAACTCCCCCTTGAGGTTCCCACCAGTCTGTAGTTCAACATATACATCCTTGGCTTCTACAGACGCCATATTCCTGAGAACCATGTGGAGAGTAACATCAGAAGCCCCTATTTCGAGTTCTTCGGGATCCATATCTATTATTCTGAACTCGGCCTTTTCCTCAACAACGATGGATACATAATCCATGCTCTGACCGCCCTCATAGGTAAAAATAAGCGGTATTTCATAGAACCCGGGGGGAGCCTGATCCTCAACATTTATGAGGAATGAAAGATTTATTAGGTATCCAGGAGGTATCGAACCAAGCTTTATTTTGTCAGCCCCAGGAAAGCTGGGTGTGAAATATTCAGGGAGCTCAAGTCGTGCCTCAGCGTCCTTTATCAGCTTCTTCGTTGGATTCGCGACCGCCACCATTACTTCCACATACCTATCACCAGGCAATGCATGGAGAGGTACCGAGTAGGAATATATAGCTATAAGCTCTGGTGTTTCATTAAAAACAACAGGGACTGTCTCCGCAACCCAGTACACATCATTTGTCCTCTCATCCATGTAGGATACATTAACAACAAAGGCAAGTGTTGTTAGGGGGACCTCCGTTATCCTTATCGTGAAGCGAGCCTCCTTACTCTCCATAGGCCTAAGAAAACCAACCTTATATATGTCTGGTGAGTCTATAGTTACATATGGTGGATAACCTATCGTTACAACATGTACCCACTTCGCTGTTGCCGTCCCGATATTCTCCACTCTCAACGTGTAGTTATATACTCCCTCCCCACTCACTATTAGGGGCCGCGCATAAATCCTCAGCTCTGGAACGCCTGTTACGGAAACAGGGACTATTATCGTTTGGTGATATATGTTCCCTCCCGCGTGAAATGTTAGATACATTGGTAGGTCATATTCCGATAGGGATATATTCCTATATACCTCATCAAAGACAAATATGAATGTGAGGGAATAGTTTGCTGGTATTGTGTCATTATAATGCTTATATGTCTCATTAAGCCTCCCAACCCTCCTCAGATCGGTAAAGTTTATGAGAAGCCTCTCGGCGGACACATCACTAATATATTTCAGAGCTATCATGAGTGCTGTTGCTCCCTGAGGGATTGTCGTATTTCCTATTGTTATATTCGCTACAGCATAGAGCCATGAGACATCATATAGCTCGAATCTAGGCGCAAAACTCACCCTTACCTCGCCATAGCTATATCGTGGACCCAAAAATAGGGGCACTATGAATATCAACAGCAATAATATTTTCTTGGCCCGCAACACATCCACCTATTCGAGCTTTCTGGACATGAACTTGAAGCTGAATGCCAGTATTATAAACGCATACACAAACAAATAGATGAGATAACATATAGATACTGATAGGGAGAGACCCTTCAAAATAATGTTTGATGTACACTCAAAATAGTAGTATAGGGGCATTGTATATACGATTGGTCTTAGTTCCGGCCTCATCGCTTCTGGTGCGAATACAAAACCAGAGAATAGAAATGATGCTATCAGGAAGAATGTCGAGAACTGCATTGCCTGTAATTGATTTGTTGATAATACCGAGAAAAACAGCCCCACACCAAGTGATGCGAGTCCAAGAGCAAAGCTAACTATTACAATATCTATATACGAGCCCTTGAATGTTGCCCCTATCATTATTAGCAGGAATAGACTACCGAGCGATATTGCGACGCCGACAAATAGGAAAGGTATTAGTTTACCAATAATGAGGTCTATCCTCCCAATTGGTGTTGTTAATAGTTTCTCTAGTGTCCCCCTCTCCCTCTCCCTAACTATGGATATCGAGGCAAGAGTTAGGGGTACTTGCTGTGTCATTATGCCCAAAACAACAGGAGCTACTAGATCCACCATGGATGGTTCTCCCCCCACCAGATCAACAACATTCTCTATATTCACCTTCGCAACTACCCTCTTCCTCATATACAGTTCCTTGGATATCTCATCCTCGCAGTCCAGAACAATCTTCTCAAATTTCGCCATGAGTATCTCTGGCAGAGAAATCCTTCTGGCAGTGTCTATTATCGTGACAATATATGCCTTATGCGTCTCCTCCACCATCTCGGTGAAGCCTTCAGGTATGACTACTGCAAGCATTATTTTGGATTTCTCCACATAGAACTTTGCTGTCTTCAGATCCGATAAGAAATACTTAATGTTGAATGTCCTATCGGACAGAAGTCTATTCAGCACGACCTTGGCAGCGTATCTGGAATCACCAACAACAATGCCTGCGGGGACATTAACTGGTTCTCTGGCATAGGATATCCCGAAAAGTAATGTCAGAAACAATGGGAGTAGAATTACCAAGGCAAGAGTTTTTTTGTCCCTAACCAATTGTTTTATCTCCTTGTTTACTATGGCTAATAGACGATCCGTCCATGTCATGAGCCCTCAGCCCTCCTCACAAGCTCTATGAATGCATCCTCAAGAGTAACCTGCACCTGCTCCGCTAGGAGAACATCAATATTCCTATTGTTCAGGTATTCCAGTATGTCTGGTAGCCTTATGGAAAAATCATCAACAAGTGCTCTTATCTCCGTATAGTCATCCCCTCTTCTCACATCCAATACTTCCTTAACTGGCAACGACCCAATAACGTTCCCTGGGGATCCCCTAATACGTATCCTGACTATATCCCCGCCATAGGTCATCCTTTTTATTTCCCTCGGCCTGCCCTCAGCAATTATTTTCCCATAACTTATCAGAGCAAGCCTATCACAATTCTCAGCCTCATCCATATAGTGTGTAGTGACCAGTATCGTTTTCCCCTCCCTCTTTAGATCCCTAAACATCTCCCAGAACGCCCTCCTGATCGGGGGATCAACCCCAGCCGTGGGCTCATCAAGAATAAGTATTGGGGGGTCATGAATCAGAGCAACAGCGAGTTCAAGCCTCCTCTTATAGCCCCCACTCAGGTTCCCAGCAAGAACATCCTTATACCTCCTAATACCCACAACATCCATAACAAAACGTATCCTCTCCAAAGCCACTGATGAAGATAACCCATACAGGCTAGCATAAAACTTCAGGTTCTCAAACACGGTGAGGTCAGAATAGAGAGAGAAGAACTGTGGGACATACCCAATATACCTCCTAACTATCGCCGGGTTCCTAACAACATCATGGTCTTGGACATATATCTTTCCCCTCGTAGGGAGAAGAAGACCCATAATCATCCTGAGTGTTGTCGTCTTACCAGCACCATTCGGCCCAAGAAGACCAAAAATCTCATTCCTCCTAATCCCGAGGTTTATGCCCCTCACAGCCTGAATACCATTGGGATATATCTTCCACAGATTCACCGTCCTGATACTATAGTCAGCCAAACCTAACCCCCCAGCCTCATACATTTGCACAAACCAATAACAACAACCAATAATAATCCTCAATAAAGACACATATATATGCTTATACCTATGCCCCAAAATAATGAGAAGAATAGACAATAACACCGGCAATCCAGATAATCTAGAATATGCAAGAACTAGATCACACGAAGTCCGATCCATACACGAATCATGATGTCATCAAAAATGTCCGAGGAATCTGA
>CAZVPA010000022.1:0-24083 GCA_964628995.1 uncultured Nitrososphaerota archaeon
CCCGGTACCCCAGCGTGGGGGCTGGGTTAGTCTGGCTTTGGGCCCGGCCGTAGGCATACCCCGCGCCTTTATATATTTTTTAGCAACAATCAGCGGGGGAAGGGCCTTAAACTAAACTCATGACCAACTATAAATTTTTCCATCTAACTGACTAGACGAATAAATCTGCTTTTTTCTAGGAGCCTTCTGAGCGAGTCTGTGAGATCATCCTTATATTCTAGCTCATCACTAATAATGACATAAAGCTTCTCAACACCATAACTGTATGTCTTCGCGCTCAGACTATACAATATAGATATCTCCCGTGGGACTATCGCACCGTCAACATAGCCATTACATAACCTAAAAATTGCGGACTGATGCGTCCCAACCCTCATTATTTCAAACCTATTATCGCTAATACTGTATGCTGTAGCGATGATATGGGGGGTATCATTCAGCGAAACCAAAACGATTTCTCTCTCCACAATAAGATCTCCATCTCGTCCCTCCGACAATACCACAACATCAACTGATCCCCTCTCCAGGGATACTAATGCCCCCTCGTTTCTCTTCCATATGTATCTGATGGAAACACCCATTCTTTTTGCGGTTTCCACAATCGCTCTGAGGAGGCTGGGTGAGAAAACTCCAGCCATTATTATGTCCGCGTATTGTGGATACGTATCGATGGAATATACATATCTTTCCGTGTGTACATCGAGGTACTCTACGTCCTCTGGAATGATGAAATATCCGTCAGACTTTAGGAGGGTTGATATTGATTCCGATGCGGGATTTAGGGGCTCATATGTCACTCTATTCCCTCTAATCCTTACCGTTATTGTCTTGTAGAGCCTTCTGCCCTTTACACCATATTCCTTGCTAGTGAGTTCTATACTCGGGATCCATCTGTCTCTCGGATTGCAGTTGAGCATCTTTAGTATTATTGGTACAACATATAGCCTGAAGCTTATTATTGCTGATGTTGGGTTTCCTGGGAGGCCGACATATAGTTTACCCCGGATTTTTGCCCCCATGACTGGTTTTCCAGGCTTGCTCATGACCCCATGGAACAATATTTTTGCGCCAAGTTTCTCGGCGGCAACCTTTACAAAGTCGGATTGACCTACTGAGGATGCACCCGTTGAAACCACAATATCTGCTATCTCCAAGCCCTTGATGAGCATATCCATTATGTCTGACGGAGAGTCATTGGCCTTACCGAGGATTATTACTTCGCCTCCATAATTCTGAATTAGGAGGGAGAGTGTATGTATATTTATGTCGTATATTTTCCCAACGGCTAACTCCTCGCCCGTATCCACGATCTCGTTCCCTATAGAGAATAGAGCTACCTTTGGCTTCCTATACACCCTGACCTTCACAATACCGCATGCGGCGAGGCCACCAATATGTTTTACATCAAGTATTGTTCCGCTCTGGACAATTAGTTCTCCCCTCCTAATATCCCCGCCAGCCCACTGGATGTTTGATCCCTTAGGTACACTCCTATAGACCAATACCTCTTTGTTATCAATTGAACAATACTCTATCGGGACTATAGTATCTGCGCCCTTGGGTATTACCGCACCAGTATCTATTCTGGCTGCTTCACCATTACCTATCGTGATGCTAGGCTTTATTCCAGCTGGGACATACCCAAGTATCCTTAATCTTGCTGGCTTATCCTCCTTGGCCCCTACTATATCAGTAAACCTCACTGCGAAACCATCCCTAGTAGCCCTATCAAAACTTGGTGCATCTATTGGTGCGTATATGTCCTCGGCCACAACCCTACCCATGGCCTCATCCACGGGTACCTCCTCAATTCCCACTTTCCTCTCCACATTCTTGATTAGTATTAGTTGGGCCTCCTCTACTGGGATTAGTCTTTTGAATGTCTTAGGCATCCTTCCTCCCATGTATTATTATTCTCCATCCATTATTTTTTGATATCTCTATAAACTTACTCACCATACCTATTATCTTTACTGCCAGTTCAAACTCATCAAAGACCTCAGGGATGCTACTGGGGCTTATCAATTCCTTATGTTCTCTCACCCACCTACATCTTCCAGAGACATATATTCTTGATGACTCAATATCAGCTATGAGGGGGAAGATCCTACATGACAATGGCTTGTCCTCATGGATAATGCATTTTCCATTAAGTAAGAATGGACACCGCCCCTGTATTTTCCATCTATAGATATAGGTAAATATGCCCTCGGCATCCTCTACTGATAGGTATGGCTCAATATCTATGCTTGCTCCCACACTACGTGCCTTATTCCTGAGTGTCTCTACCTCCCAATAGAATATGAGGGGGGTCTCGTTATAGTCCCCAAATACGCAACAATCAGTACACATCATACATCTGAATTTCCCATATTTCTTGTCGCTCAATTCCAACACAGAAAAAAATAGAGAACTATTCCATACTTGTCGAGGAATCTCCTTGTTCCTCATCCATCGTGCCTAATTCCCCGATGTCTTCCTCAGATATCGATATCTCCTCGATGCTAGGTATTTCCCTACTGGGTCCTTCGGCCTTCTCCTCTGTGGGGCCCACCTCTGCGCCCTCACCTGCTGATAGCTCTTCGAAAGTAGGAGCTTCAGGAACGGCACCGATTTCCTCCTTCTTTACCGTTATTTTTTCCTCGGGGACTAGTTTTAGTGGGCGTATACATGTCAGTTTCCTCCTCTCAAAGAACCCAGCAATAATAAGTGATAGAAACGCCATGACTGTGCCTAACATCACTCCTATCAGGGTAGCGGCACTTATCACAACCACCGATCCAGGTTGCCTACCCAATATCGAGGCCGCACTAGAATTAAGCATTTCTTGCCATAATACTGCTGCCGATGTAACAATTGTTATGCTGTTTAGATATGATACTACCATAGCGAGTTTCCTATACTGTGTTAGCCAGCCTATGGGTATTGCTGGGAGGAAGAATAAGCATAGAAATACTATCCCGACGAACAATAGTGGGTTTGTCTTCATGATATTTTCCAGTCGATTTATTATCCATACTGTAAATGCAAGTACCCCAGAAATAATAAGAGAGATAGCATAGCTTGTCAGTAGATGTGTCCTATCCCTCGCACCAAGGGCCACACTCTTCCTAGCATAGGGCACCAAAAACTGTGCCATGGCTGCCCTCAGTCTCTCAATAAGCACCGTTGGTACCGCCATGCTTGTCAGCACTTCATCAAACTCCTTGTAATACCTCCTATAGAAACTCATGAATATTCTGTATACAGCCTTTGGGTTGTCCCTAACATCCACTATGAATACTACATAGTACATTGCCCCTTTGTGCTTCAGCCTCATGAATATTGCTTGTATTTCGGATAGACGTAGTTCTCGTACCCTATCACCAACGATCTCGCCACCAAATGCTGTTATTATGCCGTAGACAAAGCTGGCTGCGAGCTCTCTATATTTTTCGAGCCTCTCCCTTAGTGGGTGTGGTGTGTCGGGATGTATGAAGTCCCACTTTGGGACTCCCCCTCCCTCAGAAACGTCGATCACACTTATGAAATATATCAATACACACCACCTTGAAAGGTCAAGCCTATAAATCACAAATATTTTATTTAAAAGAATACGAAAAACTATGATATTACCATGTATCGCCATGGTGCCCGAATGAATAAAATAAAACAACAATCACAAGGGCCACAATCAAGGCTAAGGCTCATATGGGATGGAAACAGGGTCATTGGGGCTGACCTCAGCAATACCAATATTAGAGACATACTATTCCTCAAGGATATGAAGGGACTAAAGATACTCATCCTGAAAAACTGTAAACACATCGAGGACTTCTCCCCCCTCTCAGCTATGGAGAAACTAGAATATCTAGATCTCAGCTACACTAACATCAAGGATCTCAGCTTCCTGCGGAAGACAAAAAAGATAAAGCACCTATGTTTGCGTGGCTGTATATATGTTGAGGACTACTCCCCGATACGGGGGCTGACAAACTTGGACGAACTGATCCTTGATAAGACTATGATCGATAATATAGGATTCATAAAAAAACTGAAGTCCTTGAGGAGGCTTAGTCTATGGGGATGTAAGTTCCTGGAGGACTTTTCTCCCATAGGGCACCTCCATAACCTCACCAGCCTCAATGTTGGATCAACACGATTCAACAACCCAAAAATCTTTAAGCACCTAACAAAACTGAGGAGCCTCGTTTTATGTAACTGTAGGGATTTTTCCGATGGGAAATTCCTCAAGGACAAACACTCCCTAGAATCACTGTACATTGACTTCACCACAATTAAACACTTTGACTTTATCTCAGGCCTCAGAAACCTCAGAAGACTCAGCCTCCAGGGGTGCTTTGTTGAGACACTAGATTTTCTTTCTGGTCTGAACAATCTGGAATCACTCGACCTAGGATCAACATATATCGAGAGTATAAGGGAACTCTCATCCATGTCGAGATTGAAGAATCTGAACCTGATGAACTGTGAATACCTCAGAGACATATCGCCAATATCAAAACTATCAAGTCTTGAGATACTTGATATCGAGAATTCTGGTGTTGAGAATATAGATGCGGTATGCAACCTCGGGGGATTGAGAGTTCTAAACATATCGCATTGCTATATTGAGGATCTCAAACCAATAGAGAATCTTGTAATGCTTGAACGCCTCTACATGGATGACATCCCCGCTAGGGATTTCTCCCCTATAATAAGGCTCGCGAGAAAAAATAGGAATCTAAAGGTAATAAGTGTGCGTGACACCCTAGTAGATGACAGAACCCTCAAGACACTACTAGGTATGGGTATCAGAGTAATAACCAAGAGTACAAAGAGAGAACCATATGTGAATTGAACACGGATACAGAGGACAAAAAGAAAACACCAAAAACACCTATGAGAAGGATTCGTAAAAAATAAAAAAAGAAAGAAGAGCTATTTTTTCCTACGAAAGATGCTCTTAAGCTTGGCGAAGAATCCCTTTTTCTCCTCCTTTGGTTTCTCCTCGACAACCTCAGCGGGCTTCTCCTCAGGAGGTGCCTCGGCGGGCTTCTCCTCAGGAGGCTTTTCCTCAACAACTTCTGGTTTTTCTTCAGCGACCTCCTCCTTTTTTTCCTCCTCGCTCATGCTATACACCAACATACTATATTATACTCAAAAAAAAATAAATATAAGTATCGTGTAGTGGTGTATACAATGGATTCACTGGAACAGATAAGGGAATACATTGAGAGAGTTACTGATGAGAAATTATTGGAGATGAGGATTACTAGACGCGATATGGAGAAAATACTGGCACGGGTCGAGGATCTAATCGGCAAGACAAAAAGTATGCTTACACAATTGATGACCATACAGAATACAGATAACAAGATTATTGGTTTCGTCAAGGAGTTCGCAGGAAAGACGTATGAGTCACATGGAAAAATTATTGCTGGTCTCAAAATATTGAACATTGGAATCACCGAGCTTAAGGAGAAAACCAGCACAGGCTTTTCGAAGGTGGAGGAAAAACAAAAGGAGATAATTGGTGATATTAAGAATCTATCCAACACAATAGTGTTGGTGAAAGAAACACAGGAAATGGATTTAAACACCGTCCGGAGGATTGATGGAAAAATAGATAGCATCATTGAAAAACTCGGTGAGATAGAGAGAAAACAAAGTGAGCTCGGAAACACCATACTATCAGCAAGCAAGGATATTTCACAAAGAGTACTTGGTATTACTAGAGAAACAGTAAGCATAAGGGACGCTATTGGGGGTCTAAAAAGCCAGGTCGATTTCACAAAAAGACTGTCAGAAAACACAATGAGGAATATAGGTGGTTTGGTTGAGAGGATTGATAGATTACAAACCTCCATAAATGAGCTGAGCAACGAGATAAGATCCCTCAATGAGGCCATAATTGGTGTTAGGGAAAACCAGCAGAGACTCATGAATACTCTAAGTGAAATACTGGACATGCTGAGATTACTGGGCAGAATACCACAACTATTAGAGGAAATAAGGCAACAAATTCAGCCAGCAACAACCACCACTGGTGGTGAGGAAAAACAAGATATACATACCAATACATGAGACTTCATCCTGTACTACCTACCTAGCAAGTTTATTGGTTCGCTTTTCTAAATTTTAGTTCTCTTAGTGTATATGTTAGATCTGACCACCAGAAGAACCTCCTGTCCTTTAGTGCATATCCAAGAATTATTGCTAGGATTATCACCATAAGCATATCTGCGTACACCAGAAACTCTAGGTGTATCAGAGAATACATGAGGACTATGTAGACTAAGAATAATGCTATGGATTCCATCACCGTTATTCTCCTATCTATTGTGGTTAGGGCCCCAAGTAGCGATAATATACCCGCCATTATCATGAGTTTCGGTAGCATTGGGAAATCGGCTGTATGGAGGGAAACCACGGTCCCCCCGTGTGCCAGATATAGCGTAAGCATCATTGATGAAAATAATAATGTACCATTATTTATCCGCGAACTCATGAAGTTTGCTACACCAAGCCTAGCCATATCCTCATTTCTTGCCGCCCCTATGTAGGCCGTGAGCTTCTCTGGAAACTCGGAGACTAATGGCATAAGAACTGTAACTAGGATTATGGCGCTCCCAACATACTGCTTGGAGAATTCGAGGATACCCTCTGTAAATACCTCAGCTGAATACCATATAACAATAGCCCCAACAATTATCGCCACTAGTCCTATTTTTTTCCTCTCCGCGAAAAATCTCGCCAATTTTTTAGGTTCCTCCTCCTCGACCTCTGGAGGAAGATGCGTTATTATGAACATGTAAACTACGAACACAATCAATAGGACGACCCCATCAACAATATCTATATCACCCTTGAGGCCAAGATACACCATATATACGCCTGAGATCGCGAGAAATATCGATTCAACGGAGTTCTCCCTCAGCAAATCTAAGGACTTATCCTTCCTTATACCCCTGACCTTTGATATGTACCCTATGAATACGATCACTGGAAATCCTAGGGCGACCAGTAGAATATTAGCACCAACAATCGACATCAAAGCATAGTCGAAATGTCCAGCCAATGTAAGTATTATGATGAAGGCATATTCGGGTAGTGTCTGTAGTAGAGCTATGAATCCAGCGATTAGTGTGTCGCTATAATGGTACTGGAGTCCCTCAGCGACGCACGATGCTATATATGAGCCAACCACTATTAGTATGGCACTAACAACCAAGACTAATATTATCAAGCGAATCACCGAGAAACACCATATATTTCCTTTATAAAAAAACTAGCCAACACATGTCTTTCCGATAATCAGGAACCAATCCTTTTTAATATTATTTTATATTATTACTCGATGGAAATGTCAGAGGAGTCAGAGGAAGTAGATATTTTTAAGGTCTTGAGCCATCCTGTTAGACGAAAACTCATTAAGTACATAGGAAGTAGGGGCACTGCGAGTTATAAGGATCTGACAACCATTGTTCCCAAACCTGGAGCTCTATATCACCACCTAAGACTCCTTGGAGACCTTATATATCAAGATAAGCATAGGCTTTATCGCTTAACATCAAAGGGACAGAGGGTATATGAGTTTCTGACCACAGAGTTCTTTGTCCCTGAGGACAAGTCCATACATAGAATCCTCACACCCCGTTTTGTTTTCGAGAGGATTGAAGGGGGTGTCGCGATAATACTCATTGTGTTCTACTGTATCTCTAATATTACATGGTTCTATAATCGGGAGTTACTACCATTATTCATAGTTATCGCACCAGCATATCATGATGGGTATCTAGGCATACTATGTGCAGCGGCCAACTGGTTTTTGAGTAGCCTATTCATATGGTTGCTTATAAGGGTTCTGAATAGGAGGAGAGTTCATTATTTTGATGTATTATCGAAGATAGCGCCGCCTCTTCTCCTGATAAACCTCTATCCACTATTCATATCTGGACAGGAAAACCTTCTCCTTATTGTGGTGATATATGTTGTCGTTCAGTTCTTCGCGTTGTTGCTCTCGATATCAGCCGTGAGTGTCATAGCTAGAGTGCCGCTCCGTAGCGCACTAGTGGTGGTTATTCTGCTCCACTATTTCACTCTAATAGCCACGATAGCAATAATACTATTTGGGCCAGTCAAGATATATCTCGCATAGTTATACCATGCTCCATGGTTTGCTTATATTTGGGATAATACCTTAGTTCTAATGGATTGAATGGTGATACATACGCGATATGTAGTGGGGATATTCCTCGTTCTTCTCATGATAATCCCATCCGCAGGCACACTTAGACATGATTCGCCCCATATCGAAGATAGAGGTGGATATGTCCGTGTCCTCATAACCCTAAACTATGATATCGACACCAGTAGGATATGGATGATAAAGCAGAGGTTCTTGAATAGGAAAATAACCAATACGTATCATGCTGAGGCCATAATTGATGAATATAGGAAAGCGGTCTATCGATTCCTAAAGGACGAACTCGCAGGAAAAATGGATGAATTAGCATTACTTATCGAGAAGGCGGGAGGAGAGGTAATACACAGAATATATTCCATAGGAGCAATAAGCGTACTCATCCCAAAAAACAAATTACGGACAATACGGGGAAGCCCCTTAGTTAAAGAAATAATACCATGCGTCAGGTTTAGGGTGAATATGGATACTGCGGCGTACTCGGTATATGCTGATTATCTATGGAATATCGGTCTGGACGGCTCATCCAGTATCGGAGATACGAAACTAGGAATAGAGGTTGCGGTAGTGGATACTGGTGTTGACCCCGATTGCAGGTATCTTGCTGGAAGAATAATTGACGCAAAATCCTTCGTGAGTGGCGAGTCCCCCAATGATCTAAACGGACATGGAACGATGGTGGCGAACATTATCGCGGGAAACCACACATACCTAAGGGGAATAGCATATAGGGCGAACATAATAAATGCCAAGGCCATGAACGCCGCTGGGGAGGGAACAATGGACGATATCATCGCCGCAATCGAGTGGGCAGTAACTCAGGCTACCGATACTGCAGAGATAATAAATCTAAGCATAGGCACATCCGAACTCGACCCTGATGGAAACTCAAGCATCACGAGGTTTATCGATAAAATATCGTTCCTCTATGATATCCTCCCAGTAATCGCAGTAGGTAACGTAGAAGGAGGATATTCCGGAGTAAATGTCCCCGCGGATGGATTCAATATCATAGCGGTTGGCGCTATGGATGATGAGGATACACCCAATAGGGCCGACGATATTGTGTATTCCGGGAGTTGCTATGGACCCACCGAGGATGGAAGAACAAAACCAGAGGTTATGGCTCCCGGAGTCAATGTAAGATCGGTCTCCATTGATAATTCCGAACGCACAATGACTGGGACAAGCTTTGCAACACCGATCGTCTCCGGAGCGTCCGCTTTGATAATGGAGTACCTCATCACGAGACTTGGTATAACCAAGCATCTACCACTAGCAATAAAGGCTCTCATAATAAATTCGGCTGACCCCCTACAAGACCCCCGGGCTGGCTTTGGATATGTAAACCTCAGGAAGGCATCTGAGTGGTTAAACAATACCTATATCCTCTACCTAGCTACCAAGAACATAAGAGAATTCACAGTAAATCTAAGTGCTGGTGAAGAATTATCACTCTGTATGGTCTGGTGGAGAACCCCGATTAGTGGCAATGAGTTCTATAAGGTAGGAAGATTTAGGGTTGAGATCCTGAACAGTACTGGTTCCCAAGTACTTGTGGCTGAATCCTCCGAGAACAATATCATGAGGATAAAATTTAGTGCCGATAATGCTGGGACATATATTGTAAGGATAGAGAAGCTCGCTAGGGAGTCTACCCCACTGGTTGACGTTCTAGCTATTTCCTCCTCCAAGCCACTATCAAAGAGAGCTCTACAGCTCTCAGCATCAATCAAGACGGAGTTCGAGATATATGATAATGAGACGAAAACATTGGATCTTGTTCTCAGCAACAATATGAATAGAACGATAGACGAGTTGAAGGTAAACATAACAAGCAACATACTGGAGTTCCCAGAGTCACCATACATGATAGAGAACCTCCAATCTGGGGAAACAATAAGGATACAGCCTACATATAGTATAAGGGATGTGGGGACAGGATTCGTATTGGTGAACATAACATACTATGTTGACGGTGATAAATACTCAGTTATGAATGGAACAGTAATGACTATCATTGATGATGACGACGAACCACCAGAAGCCATTGGCTTCATCGGATACTCATTCTTTGGTTCCAAACTGACAATCCAAGTTAGGGCCTCCGATAAGAGTGGTATAGATAGCGTGGTGCTTTTCTGGAGAATTGAGTACCCACTTGACGAGGACATACTCGATCTAGCCGATGGGAATATATCGCTGAAATATGACCCGGGGAAGGATCTATGGATCGGTGAACTCCCAATCAAGAATGAATGGAATAACAAGAAAATAAACCTTGTTGTCGTCATAAGGGACAATGATAAGGACAGAGAAAATGACCAAGAATGTACATACCTCAAGAAATCAATAAGAATATCCTACATCTGGCTCGCATACGCATTGACATACGGCCTACCAATAATGGTTATAATATTGGCCATATACTTCATCACTAAAAAGCGCAGAGAACGCGTGACAAAATTCGAAATAAGGAGGTTGAGGAAGAGACCATATAGAGTATGATCCATACCTTCACATTAATTTTCCGATATGTTACTTTATGAAAATATACAAGCAAACTGTCCATTTAGACAAATCTTATCTTGCTTTGCGTACCAATGGACTCTTTGTTAAATGGCTCAGGATCAATAGAGCTGGTATCACAAGCAATATGCCGATGGGCGTCAGTCTTCCCTGATCTTCTGCTTTTGATTCAACATATTTACTGTCACTAGTACTTGCCGACATCGTTAAAGTAGTATTTGTGGTATCACTTTTCCTCTGTTCGATATAGATCTTTATGAATATTCTGGCGGTATTCCCAGCATTATCCATCGCTATTAGCTCCACTATGTGTTCGCCATATCCAAGTTCTATGGTTATACTACTTCCACTATAGACATAGTATATGTTGCTTAGATCAGCAATTATTTTTATGTACTTTATTCCAGACTCATCAGATACACTCCATGTTATGTTTATCCTTGTTTCATTTGATCGAAATATCCTATCGGGGGGAGATATCAGCTCCATTTTTGGTGGTGTCTTATCAATCAATACTACTTT
Source organism: uncultured Nitrososphaerota archaeon (assembly GCA_964628995.1). Classification (GTDB taxonomy): domain Archaea; phylum Asgardarchaeota; class Njordarchaeia; order Njordarchaeales; family Panguiarchaeaceae; genus Panguiarchaeum. The sequence goes on from CAZVPA010000022.1 coordinate 11,237, forward strand.
CCCTATTGATTCCTTCCATCCCGCATTATCTATTGCCTCTATCTCCACGAGCCATGGCCCCTCACCCATATCCGCTATGTATATGCCACTGCTATCGTTACTCGCGTATGTTTTGGACCCATTAATGTAGATGTTTATTGTTCTTATCCCAGACCTATCCGATGCCTTCCACATAACATAGAGTTTATTGTATGGTGATATAGCGTTCATAGTTATTGTTGGAGGGGATAGATCAATAGTGAACTCGAGGGAATACCATGTGATATACCCTGAGTAGGATATGTTTATGGATATATTGTATCTTGCCTCTTCGAGCCCAGTAAGTTCTATTGTTCTTGAGCTATGGTTAGTAATACCATTCATCTCGATAATAGGAGTACCATTCAGCATTATTGAGATCCCTGTCCTCGCAGAGTGTCCCGCATAGACATCCACTATGAATGATACATTGGTTGAGTTCTCAACGAGTGGGAGCTCCCTCATGAATACTACCGGCCTTAGTTTTTTCTCGAAGTCCATTAGGTATCCCTCGAAACTTCTCCCGCTTATGTTCTCCGCCAAGACAACAATAATTTTGTATGGTACCGCAAATAGGTATTCTTGATCCCTAGCAAATATGGATATTTCCGCCTTTATGGATATATTCTCCAAACCAGAGAGTTTTTCTCCACTAATACTAACCATTCTTTCTACGGTGCTTGTGAAAAACATAGTAAATTTTCCAGAACTAAATTTTGTTTCCCCATCACCAGAGTACCAATATAGTGAGTACTTTATCTCCATCATGTCAAAAATCCTCGTGGTGTTTGTGTTTATTAGGAGATGACCATACCGCGAGTCCTCATCCTGATCCACTAATTCCACGTCCATGGCCCCTATCGTGCCTCCAGAGATGTTTGATATTGTGAATGTTGTGGAGTTCTCTGCCAGTATTATTTTCCCGCCTGACACATACTTGAATGCCCTTATTGTTACCCTGAATGTCCCTTCTCCCAGAAATTCTATTGGTATATAGCAGACCCTAAACCTTGTCCTTACTGCTGGCCAGAAGAATATAAATACCCCCATGGTTAGCTCCTTACTATATATTGTAGACCACCCACCATCAACATATTTCTCCAATATAAGCTCTGTACGTTCAAAGTGGGGGTACTTTGAATAGCCAGTAAATGTGACGCCTATGCCAACCGTGTTATTATTGGTATCCTTTACCTCCGTAACATCTACACTTTCTATTATTATTGTCTTATTGGTGGATCCATCCGCAACTATGTTGTCAAGTTCCTTTATCTGCCTATTCCCAGTATTTAATATTGATAGTTTTGTTGTTCTGAGTCTCAGGCTAATAGCGAATGAGTAGTAGTGATATATTGTGGCGTTTTCCTCTGGTGGGGGTGTCCCCCACGATCCAGCGGCATACCATGCCTTAAGAGCCCAGACATACCTTATCACAACCTCCTCCTTATATGTGGGTATAATGAACGGTATTAGGGACGATAGGAAATATATTCTTCCCCCCTTATCCCAGAAGACCTTCCTCTGTAAATATAGCATTGCCTCGAGGTTACCACGGAGCCTACAGTTTATCCTTATTGTGAAATATAGGTCAGCTGCCTCTACTCCAGCGTCCTCATCAAGATTTCTTAGTTTTACGTCCCTAAGTGCTATATCCACAGCTCTCTCTAGGGAGTTGTGAGGTATTGTAGTTATGATTCTTATGGCGAATTCTGTCCATATGCTTGGCCCACAGTACCACCATGTGAATAGGTATGGCCACCAACTAAAGAATAGGAAGTCGATACTTAGTATTCCTCCTCCACCAATGAGGGGTGAAGTATCAAACAGAAATGTTAATGTTTGTTCACCAACATCCTTAGCCTTGAGGAATATGTTCTTGTTTATCCTGAATCTTCCCTCCCCCGCATATGCAAACCTTATCCACGCCCTGAAACCCCAGACTATTGATGTTTTTGAGAAATACCCAAAATCAACAGTGACGTTGAGCCTCATGAGTTCATATTTCCCATTGCTATTTGTGTCTAGTAGCTCTATTTTTGCATCCCTAAACCTCGCACCAGTCCCACGTATGTAGACCCTCAGTTCCTTCCCAGATCTATCGATTACCTTAAGGATATATAGCCCGCCTGAGGGCAGTGTGAAGCCTATTGGTGTCGGTTCAACATATCCCGTGGATACTATTGGATCACCAAAACTATTCAGTATCATTGGAGATATCAACACATATTTTACTTGCCCATCATCGCACACATTGAGCTTTATGATGTTCTCATCATACTGTATTGCTTCCCCAAATGTGAGGGGGATACTTACTAGCCTTCCTTTTCCAATCCTACTAACGCTGGGCGGATCCTCACTCTCGTCAGGCCTTGGTAGTGGGAGTAATGGGTCGCCAAGCAACGTTGTTTCTAGTAATGTTCTGATGTTTATCCAGTAGTCCATATAGTTTTCCATCACAAAGTATTCCAGTCCCACCTTATAGGTCTCCCCGAGTGTTAATGCCCCATCATGATACGCCTTGAAGAAGTTCTTTAGTATACCTTGGGCATAGAGCATTATGGGTACCCGCAGTACTCCCTCATCAAAATAGAAGGCTAGTGCCCCGAATGCTATCCTTGACATACCTACATATGCTATACCCCCAGCTTCTGAGAATATCATTGCTTGTCCGAGGCTATGTTTGAGTTTCCCTCCAAAAATACCGTAGTCGAAAGCCCCAGATGAGCATGCCGGAGCAACCACTATTGGTAGTTGTGACGCATTGGGGAGTGAGGACAGATATCCCGTATCCACAAGCCTTATCCATCGGTACTCAAACTTTGATAGTTTGTAGAATGCTGTTTCCGTACCGTGAGAAAACTCTAGGACAAATATGCTTCCCCCTCCCCGATATAACTGCCTAACATTCTCCTGGGTATACCTAGCATTGGTCTCAAAGAATTTCTCGACCGTGAGGTTTCCCAGATATCCAGAATTAAGGATCTCGAGGATTGTTGCCTCCCCAGAAAAATACAACATGCCAAATGGCATGCCCCCAACAAGGGATATCCTCCATTTCCACGTATTGTTTGTGGAATATTCATGGAGCCACCTATCGAGCTTCTGGATATATTGTTCTATATCCCTCTGGCCGAGGAACGGTATCCTCCCCACCGCGAATTCTGGGAAATAGTCATAGTCTGGAGACGCATAGAAGAAGTCTGTTGGTATCCAAGATTGATACGCATCCCTATACTCGCTATAGAATCCATCATCCCAATAGTAGTAGCTTGGTGGTACATCAATCACATTCCCAAACAGTATCACAAACCTTATCCCCGCATCCTTCAGGCTCCTCAGATACCTTATTATCCTGAGGGCCAGACTAAAGTTATATTTGTCCATAAGCTTGTCCTTTGATGGGTGATACTCGTCAGCGAACCCGGGAAGTGGAGGGGGTTCTGCCTCCTCATAATTTTTGTATATCCATTCTGTTGTCACTATCTCTATATTATAGTCTGGGTGTAGTGATGCGTATTCTGATGCGTTCTCATAGTATTTGTTTGTTGTTATGATAACAGCGTCTAGTGGTCCGCGATTCCTACTTGTCATGTTGTTCTCTGCTTCATAGAATACCCTTACCCTAATATGGACTGCTATGTATGCCTCCCCCGATGATAGGTTATATATTGCTGTGGCGAGAACGATGTCTAGTCCGCTCTCCTTCCTTATCCAGTTAACTATCGGGTTCGCGGGAAATATACCGTCCAGAACTGGTTCGAAGTCAAAGAACCTCCCCATTTCCTCCGTATAGTTTATTAGGGAGAACCTTATTGCGGGAGGCGTAAGAGCGATCTGCCCAAGATCCATAATCTTCGAGTCAAAGAAGATAGGGGAAACATTCAGCACCCTGTAATTATCCGGCAGAGAAACCCTCCTAGTAATACATGGAACCGGTGGCATAAATGGGGTAGCGACAAAGAACCCTCCACGATAACCGACAAATTTTCTGTATTCACCATAGACCCTAAATCCCTCCTGATCGATGAATATATCAACATCAAAGAAATACCACCCATCATCTACCCCATAATATATTGTTTTTTCACCACCCACCCCAACGCCACTAGGTTGCCCTAGTGGAGCTATGTTTGTGTCGAGAAGCATATTACGGCGAACCCCATTAGTTGGGTATCCAGACCCATCAACAATGTGTTTATCATAGGGGATAATAATTAGCATTAGAATTAAGAGTCCTACTAGAGCTATCCGCATCCAAACACCAGCCACAGTTCTCACAAATAATAATTATTCCACACTTTATAACTATATGGAATTAGAGGGCTCTACAACCATAATAAAGCGAGCCGTAAGGGGCCAGGCCATGACCCTCCAACAAGTAGAGATAAATCCCAGAAGAACCAGAACCAAAAAAGTGAAAATAAGATTACACGCCAGACAAACAGCGATAGGCATACCTGGCGACAAATAATCTGGATCCCAACTCAGCAGAAAACACGCGGATCAAGGGCCTAGTATAGCTCCATATCACCCAAATATTGGTGCATGGGTAAGCAGGTATTCCTCACCAATCTTCATTAGGGAAACATCCCTTGGGATCTCCTTTATGTCGACCCCAAGATCTCTAAGGTATGATATCAACATCTCTAGGTTCCCGCTGGAAACAATCTCGCTGATTCTCTCAATATCCTTCTCCGAAACCTCAATAGACATCTCAACGGAGACGAACCTAATAACAAGCCTCATTACTAACCCCCAACAAGCCGGTTCTCGAAATCCCTAGGGGCCCATACTGGGAGGAGTTATGAGACCGTTCTTTCTCAGCTCGATTGAGCCCGCTGGATCTCCTCCGTATGGGCTAATAATTAATGATATACGTGGGGCGTATTTAAAGATTACTTTTCCTAGGGTCTTGTCATGTCTCATAGATATATTAAAAAGTTCATAGTATGCTTTACCATTGTGATAAAAAATCGAGACCGTCCACTGAGGTAGATTATCCTATCCTCAAGTTAGACTTTCCTAGCTAGGCTCTATGAAGCCTACACCAGCATCCAGTCAGTGGACGGTCTCTAAAAAATCATAAACTTTATATTTGTGATACTATACTATTATATTATTAGCCCGTATTAGGGGAGATCCAGCGGGCTCGGCCTGAAAAGCCGAGCTGGCTCTCGTTATTCGCTCCCTCCCCGTAGCACGGGCCCATTCCGTTTATCACAAGAATTTCTGGTTTTATTTATGTGTTCCCATGGTCTTTTTTGGTAGGTTATATAGGGATTCATAAATAACTTTGTTGGATAGGTGGTATGTAGAGGGGGGTCTGGCTGGGCTTCGTGATGTGGTGTCTATGCTCGTGGTGGTGTATAAGAGGGAGGTTCTTCTTGTTGTTGATGGTACTGCTAGGTATATGTTTAGTCTCGATAAAAGTTTTCCATTGCTCGCGATTCATGATGGGAGTTTTGCTGATGCGAAGAAGCCTGGGGTTATTACTGGTGGAAAATCCTATGTGGTTATGAGGGGGAGACTTGTGGAAACCTTGGCCGTAAGGACATATCTGGATCCCGAGTTATCAAGTCGGTTGGAGAGAAGGACTATCGAAATTAGGGAGTCTCTGAGGATGAAGGTTCGGGATGGGTATTGGAGGGGGTCCATAGTGACTAATGTTGGCCCTGGGATACTATTTGTCCCCCTACTCTATATATCAAGCAACCATCCCTTCGTGTTGGAGATTCTGCACAAGAAGAGGGGGGAGGAACGTAGAGAGATCAGGCATGCCGATGTCTTGCTCCGACTATACCCAAACATAGAGATACTGGGTGTCGAGGAGGAGGAAGAAGGAGTAAGAATAGACATTCTGGATGAGGAGGTGGGTAGGGACTATTGGATTCTGATATATAAGGATGGGTCATTCCGGACAAGTATCTGTATTGAGAATATAGAGAACTTTAGGTGGTGGGAGGTGCCTGCCCTCGTGAGGATAGCTGCTGGGAGGGGTGAATTATTTATTTATGGAGGTGAATATGAATGAGGATTGGTTTTTTTGGGTGTGGTTTCCTTGCATCTTGGCTTGTCCATCCAGTCCTCAAGTTTTTCACCCCAACATACATACTGCTTGTAGACATGGAGAGATTCGAGGAGAAGAATATAGAGAATACATTGTTTGTAAAGACACATATCGGTATGGGGAAGGCCACCGCATTGAAGATGTTTATTATTCAGACAGAGAATATGCCACCACAAAACATAGCTACGGTACAGAGAAAGATTGATGAGAGGGATTTCCATAAGCTATATAGGGAATCCAGGCTAGACCTAGCCATAGTTACGTTTGATGATCCCCAACTAAGGAACAGAGTGGCAGATGTATCCCTAAGGGAGAAACTAGATACGCTTTTTGTTGGTGTAACAAATAATCTAAACTGTGCGGCTATATGGGCGGAGGATTGGAGGACATTCTCAACACCCGACATGTCCCGGGAAGAAGTGGAGAACATGAGGGTGTGTGAGAGAAGAGAAATGGTCATGCCAGCGATGCTTGCTTCCTTCATCACGATTAGGGCAATTAAAAATTTTATGGAGGGCAGGAAAATAAGCTATATCTATGATGGAGAAAAAATCGTTTCCCTAGCGTCTCAACGGGATTGATAAGGGGTCATAAACATCTTTATAAAGCATTATCCATAGATATATAAACACAGTATGTTCCGGGGGGGACAAAGTGTCAGAAGCAGTAGACCCACTCATGCGTCTCACAGAAATATTCCTGGTGTCTGATGGTTTTAGGTTTTTCAAGGAGTACAATAGGAGGGAGGCGGTAGAGTTATTCATAGATGTTATCAAGGACCCAAAAATCAGGCATATAGCATATACATTGTTATACTCGTCTAGTCTTGGTTTTGTGTATAGGGTGGCCAAGGAGCTATTGGCCAGGAGGAGAATCCCGTCTTCATTCAGGACATTCCTGGTGCTAAAGATCGTATCGTCGGATGAGGACGAGATCATTAGGGAGACCATACTCCATAGGGCATCACTAAAAAGGATCTTCAGCATGCTACACCTCCCAACAAGGAGATTCAATGGTATGGAGATAACCAACAGGAAATGGAGGATCCTCGTGGATATCCTGGATGGAAGGCATGATGCTATGTGGAGGATAAAGAGGGGGGACATAGAAACACTGATGGAGTTGAGGATACCTGCACACAGGGCATTACAGTTTGTTTGTTCGGAGAGGAGAGCGGAGTACTTTAGGATGCTTGCCGAGAAGTGGCCGGAGGAGTTCCTTAGACATATGAGTCTTGCGAGGAGGTATCTGCCGAGGGAGGAAATAGGGGAATTGAGGAAGAAAACACTGGAGAAAGCCAAGATATCGAGCGAGCTTGTAAGTATGAGTAAGATAGAGCACCTAGGGGATAAAGAGGTCATATCGAAGGAGGAATCATACGAAAAACTGAGACAGGAATTCGAGAAGCTCCTCAGTGAGGTATCCGAACTGGGATATACGATCATAATTCTTATTGATGCTTCAGGCTCGATGAGTGTGACGACAGACTTCATTAACGAGATAAGGCCCATCCTTATGATTGGGGGAATAGCGATAGAGTTCAGAAATGTAGCCAGAGACATAACTAGGATGATAAAAAGTGGGGAATATGTATATTACTCCGATGGCTCGACATCAATAACGGCGGCATACCTATTGGCCCTAGAAAAACTAGCTGAAACGGACAAGAAAGCAATATTCATACTCATATCGGATATGGGGCATAACACCGCGGCAGACCCACAGGAATACGTGTGGGAGAAAATAGCTAAGAACATTAGGATACTGGACGAAGAAGACAAAAACAAATTATGTATGGACATCTGGGAACTGCTAAAAAGAATAAGAACACATGGACACTTCCTCATACTGATACCGCTAGGATACATACATTCATTGGGGAGATGTAGACGGGTATTCAATGTTGTCCTGAGGAAACACGATGAAGCGACAAGAGAAACAATAAGAGACATCTACCTAGGGATAAAACAAACAATAAGGCTGATAGAAATCAGAAAGAAGGAACTCGAAAAAATAAGGAGGATAAGGGAGTCACTGGTACCATTCAGGGTGGAAAGAGGGACAATAGAAAGAGTCCTCATACATAATGCTGAGCCACCAGAACCAAAAATAAGGCTTACCCAATAATTTGGTGAGCCCACCTAGACACCAGCCATCACTATGCACCAGAGATCCCTCCATTCTGCGAGAACATACTCACAAGAGCTAACCATATCTGAAAATAAGTTCGAATAATTTGCAATCCAACTGAAAAATACTTATAATACTGAGGCAGTCCATGATTTATTTTTTAGGGGATGGATAATATAGCTATAGATATTGTATGCTGATTTAGATTTTCCTGCTCGGAAAAAAGGTAAGCTTATATTTGGAGTTATATACCTAATATATTTGGGGATCCATTTGCGTGCTGAAGAGGAGTTAACGACTCCAGAGGAGCTCTCAATACATGAGAGGATAAAGGTTCTTGTGGAGGAAAAAAACTTTAGGATTTCGGATGATTTTATACAAGAGTTTGATAGAGCTGTTATGGAATTGCTGAAAAGGGCAATTAGAAGAGGAGAGATCGAGAGAAGAAAAACTCTCTTGCCAAGGCATGTATAGGGAGTCCCCGTGCTCTTTCATAAGCATAGGATCTCCATCATCCTGATATTTTTTGTTGTATTTCTGTTTGTGATAGTTTTTATTAGTACGGACTATGATCTCGCAAGAACAATACCAATCGTCCTTTCTGGGTCAGGTCTCGCTCTTTCATTTTATTTTGCAATAATGAAAGAAAAACGCATTGGATGCACCTCTGAGTGTATACTCGGAGAAATCTTTGCCGAATTTTTCTTTTATGCTACCCTTTATCATCGAGTTAAAAAGTTAGATGAACAACTCGCAGAAAGTTTTCGAAACAAGGCGTCTGACCTTGGAAAACAGCTTAAGATAGCGACTATAAACTATCGGAGAATCCATAGCAACATCGAATTCAGAGACCCAAGTAATACACTTGAAAACTATACTGATATATTTGATACTGACGAGAAAATTCCAATAAAGATCATGAATTTATACATAAACACCTTGTCCATTTTGGGAGAAAAAGCAAAGCAACTATTCGTTATCTCTTTCACATACAATCTAATGTACCTCTGCTTGAAATTCCCAGAGATAACTAAAGAGATTAGCGAGAGCATAATCAGTATTTTGAGCCTTGTAGGTTCCTCTAAAAAAATACGAACTTGCTAACGAGAAAGATTGCAAGAAAATTTTTGATAAGCTGGCTGGACTTATAAGGAAAGGAAAATGGAATTGGAAATCAGAAAAATTTAGAGAAAATGTTGGAAAAAATATGGAAAAATTCTATCTTCTAGCGCTAGGATACAAGCCCGAGAAATAGCTCAAAACGTCACTTACGGACTCACAAAAACCGTTTTGTTTGATGTATGTTATAGGGATCCAGTACTCTGTAGGAGGTGTGTAGATGTACGCTTTTTCTTTTTCCTCATAACTATTATTATTAGTGGTACTAGCAGGAAACTTATGAGTAGTCTATGGAATATGTCGATACTATGTCCCAGTTGGAGGGGGCCTATCGGGTTCCTATTTGTCGTCATGTTTCCTGTCGTCGTATTTGTATTTGGTGTCGATGTTTCGGGTGTTACTATTTCCCTGATTTTTGTTGCTTTTAGTATTGTATATCTGTTAACTACGGGTGCCCCGGGGAGCTTTTCAAAGACTCCTATCCATCCATTTGTGGAGTTGTTTGCGGGTCTATATACTCCGATTAGTGCGTGCTCGCATATTGGTATTATTGGTGACTCCTCGAGTATGATTATCTGTGCCTGCCATGCCGAGTGGTAGATCTCCTCCCACTTGGCTTCCCTATAGAAAGTATTCTTTATAGCTTCGTCATAATCATCGTTTGACCACCCAGTTATCGTGGAGAGAACCCCCCATGAGGCAAAGTATTCTAGCGGGCACACCGGTATTAACGAGGTACATATGGTCTGGTACATCAACTCAAAACTTGACTCATGGAAGCACAAATAAACAACACTCAGGTTCTCAAATACTGTATTAACGTGGATCCCCAATTCCTCGATGGAATCCGCAACCACTCCCACAACATTCCTAATGATTGGTGTATCGAGTCCCTTAATTTCTATTGAGATCTCACTCCCATCGGGCTTCTCTAGCCATCCATCAGAGTCTATATCGCTTATGTTTAATTCTTTGAGCTCATTAAGTGCCTTCTCTAAATCTGATTCGAGAAAGCATAATGGCTTCAGTCCCACATACTCAAGACTCCAATCCTCTAGACATCTAGGCACTATAGAGTCAAGCGGCATTGCCCATCCAGAATATACAAGTTGACAGACCCTTCTCTTATCAATAGCGTAGGATAACGCTCTCCTAAATGCTGACTCATTAAGAGGCCACCCCCTAACATTGATCATCAGAGACGACACATATGGGGATGAAGCATATACCATCTTAAATCCTGCCTCCGTTAGGGCCGTACATGGGGGTAGGGTTTTAGCAACTCCCATATCTATACTCCCAACAAACAACTCAGAATACATATCGACATCCTCAACAATAACCTTATATCTCAACTCCTCTATGTAGGGTCCTCTGAACGCATCAGCACCATATTGTTCTACGTAGTCCTTAGTCAGCTCATGCCACTCCCAGACAACCGTACCATTCTCATCTACTGCCCTCATAAAGTAATGAGGATTTCTCTTGAGTATGAACATTGTCGCCTCATTACATGGTGCGTTTTCTGGCTCCCAACCTGTCAGTATGAATGGTCCATATCCAGTCAGAACTGGGTCGTCTGGGCTTGTGGCCCTATGTTCAAGCACCATTGTTCTATACACATCCCAATTTGGGAACACACCCTCTGTCCCACCCCATACCTCTGCCTTCTCATAGATGTGCTTTGGGAATATCCTCATTGTATGGATAAACATTTTGGGTCTTATTCCCGTCACATTAAACACGATCTTGACTGTATACTTGTCTGTGCTCCAATAATCCAATATGGTATCGATGAACTCTTGGAGGCTTTCTGGTGAGGCCCAACGAAGAAAGTCCAACGTGAATACTATGTCCTCTGAGGTCATCTCAACTCCATCAAAGAACCTTATATTCTCCCTCAGTTTGATGGTGCATACCGTAACATTGTTCCCGTAGGTCTCATTATACACAACCCTGAATATGGGTTCTTCCCTCAATACCCAAGGTATATCCGCTGACATATCTGAGTAGTGGAATGGATCATTAAGCATGAGGGGATCGAAAAGCAAGTCAAGGATCCTAATATCCGACAGTAGTATTGATGATACAGGATTAAGCTTATCAACATAATAGCCGAGGGGCAAAGTTAGGGTCACATCTGTATCTGGGATAATTATTACTTCCCCACCATGTAGGGTATGGATAGGTAAGAAAAGAGTAAGCAAAACCACCAACAGGCAGACAAACCCCTTATCCATAAATACACACCAATATGTAATATATCTAGAAAAAGCGTTAATAACTATATCTAACATTTTCGCTCGCCGTGGGTTTCATGGAACTGCTCTACCTAGTTTTGTTTACTGATCTACTACTTCGTGCTTGTCTAGGAAATCTACACTAAACCTAGTGGTCAAGAATTAGCATTACAGTTCATGAATGAAGACCGCATGTGTGGAAATATGCTTATTATATTTTTTGGCATAGTCCTTTTATCCTTTCTAGTCCCCATATTTGTTCTTTCGGGATTTCCTTAATCAGTTCCTTTATGGCGATGCAAAAAGCCTTTCTAGCTTTCTCCACATTCTTCCTTGTGAGTATTAGTGGCTTATGAACCGTCTTCTTTCTTAGTTCGTAGAGAGTATTTATGCTAGCGAGAGCCCCCTTAGACACCTTGGTGATTTTAGCATATTCGTTTATGAGTTTTCTAGGCTTCTCATAAGTGGTTTTATTCTTCATGTAGATTATTGCTCTTAATAACAACTCCACTATCTCCCAGAACCCAACTATTGTCTTGTAGATATGATCTAATGAGTAATCAGTGAGTACCTCCCCTATGAGAATGCTTGCCTTTCTAATGCATCTATCCGAATAGCTAGGTCTCGTCAATCAAGACAACCTCAGGGGCTATTGTTCCTAGGATGCCCCTCTCTCTTTCGAATTCCTCCACAGCCTCCATGACATCCTCCAGACTGTCCAGATCCCTAATAACTATCCTAACATTACTCCCATCCCAACCAGAAATCCTCTCCACACAGAGTACTTCATCACCAAGCTTCTCTAGAAGGTAATCTTTTAAATCTCTCAAAGTTACATCATCTATCTCTTGTAACTCCTCATCCTTGCTTCTAAACATATACTCCTCGACTGTTAACACTTCAGGGGCTATTGTTCCTAGGATGCCCCTCTCTCTTTCGAATTCCTCCACAGCCTCCATGACATCCTCCAGACTGTCCAGATCCCTAATAACTATCCTAACATTACTCCCATCCCAACCAGAAATCCTCTCCACACGAATAACTTTGTTCTTCAGTTTTCTTATCAGGAAAGCAGACAGTTCCAAGATCAATACATCGAGTTCCATAGGCTCCCTAGGCATTATTACCTGCACTACTCTACTAAGAGATACACCCATAAACTCCCCCTATGTCGCTAAATAAAAATGGGCCTTTTTAAAGTTTTATAGAAGAACTAAGATCTTGTAAATCATCCGATGGTATCAAAGTCCTTATCAAATTATCTCTCCTATAC
>CAZVPA010000023.1:0-7403 GCA_964628995.1 uncultured Nitrososphaerota archaeon
AACATGTATTTCATCAAATAATACCGTCACTACACCCACCCTTCCCCGCCAGGACTCGTCCCCCTTATCCACCGTTAGGTGGACCTCAATGAGGTTTCGCCATTTTTCGATTTCTTCCTTATAGAGAAGATCCGTAGGGGTTCGTGCTCCATATAGGAGTATTACCCGCCCAAACATTTTTCGCTTCTCTATGACATACTGGATTAGGGGTCTTAATGGAGCGAGTCCCAATCCACCAGCTATTACCAGTATGTCTTTACCATGGAGCTTCTCTAGGGGCCATCCCCTACCAAACGGCCCCCTTATCCCCACAATATCCCCAGCTTTTTTCCTGAATAGGGCCCTGGTGACTGTTCCGATGCGCCTGACGGTTATCTCAAACGAATTATCACCAGCCTTCCCAGAAATGGAGAATGGTGCCTCCCCATAACAGAAGACAGTTAATTCTATAAATTGGCCTGGTGAGAACCGGAACCCTCCTAGCTGGGACAACAACCTTATCCTGAATGTCCGAGTATCCAAGGTTTCATCCCTGAAGTCGTCAATTATTGCCTTCTCGGGTATGTAGGGGTTCCCCATGGTGTTCACCCAATAATTTCTCTTATTATTTCCCGAGGATCTATTGATGCAGGACAGACCTCCACACACCTTCCACAACCAACACAGGAAATAGAGCCGATGTCGTTAATGGAGTAGACAAACTTATGATATATCCTCTGTTTCACCCTAGAACTTCTATCCCTCCTAAAGATTTCTCCGCTGGCGACCCGAGTAAAGCTTAGGAAGTGACATGAGTCCCATTCTCTTATTCTTGCCCCCCGTTTAAGACCAAGATCAGTTTCATCATGAATATCGAAACAGTAACATGTTGGGCATACAAAATTGCATTTTCCACAGGATAGGCACCTCTCAGCATAGACATCCCACAGACTGGACTCATAGGATTCTATGAATCTATTATAGAGTGTCGATAGATGCGGAATATTGATATTCCTCATTTTTTCTATCAGTTTTTCCACAGTGGAATCCCTCAGAGCAACATCACCTGGGGAAGCTTGAGAAAACAGATCCTTATTATCCAGCACTATTTTTCTCCCTTCTTTACTCCCAACCTCAACAAGATAGTGATCGCCAAGCGGTACTAGAAACATATCAAACCCCCCCTTGGGTAGCGGCCCACTATCAGCCTGATAGCAGAAGCATGTAGGTAATACCTCACTACACATCACCCCAATAACAACCATGCTTTCCATTCTAGAGAGGACATAGGGATCCCTAAAATTCCTATCGAACGTCTTCCTCATTATTTCTAGGCCCGCAATGTCGCAGGCTCTGACACCAAACAATAGTTTCTTTCGTTGCGGAGAGGCAGATAACCTATCTCTGATAACGATATCCCCATCGATAATCTCATATTCGAATAATACCTCTCTAGGTGGGAGAAAAAACTTCTTCACGGGTAGTAGTGCTCTACCCTTATAGTCAAGCAGTAGAATGGATGACTCCTGTATCTGTTCAAAGGATATGTCTCCATTACGCATCACCGGCCCAAACACAACGTACTCTCTAACCATACGATCCACTAGTACATAGACCCCATCCCCACTTATCCGGTATAGCTCATTATTCAATACAAAAACACCCCTAGTAGTGATAAGATCCTCCATTCCTATAGAGAGTAGAATTCTCCACTTATATTAGTAGTTCTATAAAACACGATTCGATCAAGATATGGAGATTATTCATAGGGATTTCATACAAAATTCGCTGTTTACTGTTAGTAAACTTGCAGTTTTTGGTAGCATGAGTCCATAAAAAGTATATGCTTTTCCCATTATTCGTAGTTAGGATCCTTGAGAGCAATAAAAACTTTCATTTTCACATCTATGGTATTGCTCGCCTTATTTTTATAGAGGTCAACAGTATCAATAGTATCGTCGTTATAAACATCAATAATATTGATACCGCGGGTGGGATAATGTCATAGTCCCCATCTATTGCAAACTTTGTTGCCTCAACAGAATACGTTAATGGAAGAAGAAACGCTATCAATCGTAGGGGTAGGGGTAGGGATGATACTGGAATAAATATCCCACATAGGAATATCATGGGGAGTCTTATGGAATTAAAAATCATCATTGTGTTTGTCGGATCCTTTATCAGAAAGGAAATGAAGACACCAAATGCGGAAAACATCACCGCTGACAGCATCAGGACTACGATTAGGAGCAATGAGCAAACATGCACGTTCAATATGAATGGTAGAACGACGACTATTGTTGCGATTAAGGATACTATTCCAAATATGAAACTACTTAGTGTTTTTCCCAATGCTATGCCAGTATAGCTGATGGGGAAGAGGAGTAGTCTTTCGAATGACCCTATTTTTCTCTCAAAAACTATTGAGGCTGCAGCCATTGATGTTGTCCCAAAAAATAGGGCTAGAGCTATTAATCCAGGGACTATCTCCTTGGCATGATGTCCCCCCTTGAGTATAAAGGCTAGAGTAAATGCTACTGGAAACACTATACCCCAACTGATTGTTGGAGGCTTCAAATAGTATTCTTTAATGTCTTTCTTGGCAATATAGAATGCCCTTACAATGTCCTCTAGACGGAACATGTTGGCTACCTCCGAGTATCAAGCCTAGTGCTCCTGTCGGTTTCATCAATTAGCTTAATAAATACATCTTCCGCATCAGCACCCCTCAAATTTAGCGTGACTATTTCGAGGCCCAGCTTTTTAACTATTTTGAGTATTCCCTCTAGTGCCGTTATAGCATCGTTTACCGTTATATATATTGTGTTATCGCGTCCAATACTCACATCAACTATCCCATTAATGCTCTCGAAAGTTGTGTTTTTCTTTATTGGCGGAGATACCTGAAGCTCGATAATTTTGTTTCCCGACACCTTCTTTCTTAGTTCCGTTGGTGTACCTTCTGCGATTATTTTCCCCCTGTTTATTATTGCTATGCGGTCACAAAGCCTGAATGCTTCATATATATTATGTGTGGTCAGAAATATCGTTATTCCCTCCTCATTGAGTTTGCGGATCAGATTCCATATTTGTCTCTTGCTTCTAACATCTAGGCCGATTGTTGGTTCGTCAAGGAAGAGAAGCCTAGGCTCATGAACCAAGGCGGCCGCGATGGCTAGTCTCCTTCTGAGGCCCTTTGACAATTCCTTGAACTTGGCATGTTTTTTGTTTTCAAGCCCAAAGAATTTTAGGAGATTCATTACCTGCTCTTTTCTTCTCTGTCTCGGGACCCCATACATCTCAGCACAAAACATAAGGTTATCATAGCATGACAATTCCATGTATAGATTAGAAATGTCCTGAACAACCCCAATTAGCTTCTTTATAGTCACCAACTCCTCATTTATATCATGGCCATAAATATATGCCCTCCCCTCACTTATCCTAGTTAGTCCACATAGCATTCTTACTGTCGTTGTTTTACCAGCCCCATTGGGACCCAAGAAACCATATATCTCACCTTTACGGACTTGAAAGCTTATGTGATCAACCGCTAGGAGGTCACCATAGTACTTTGTCAGTCTCTCCGCAACGATCGCATTGCTCAATAAGCGACACCCTCATAAAACCAACATTTTGGAGCCCTCACCAATGATATCTTTATCTCAAAAAACACCAACAGGCAAACCTTCTAGCCATAATATCAAGTCTTTTTTTGTCTTTTAATATAGGAAAAAATTTTCTGAAAGTTCACTAGCTTTTAATACATGCTCCTTATCTCCCTCAATACTGTCCGATATCCCAACTAGGGACGGCATTCTCATAAACTTTCCACGTATGACATTACCAACTATCCTTATTATCTCCATGATTCTAGGATTCCTATCTATTCCCACCATGTAAATACTTCATTTTTAAAGGATATTTTTCTCTTCTTAACTATACTTGGATCCGGGGAGAACTTCTTCTTCTCGGGTCTAAGTAGTTCGGTGCGAAAAATGAGGAAGACCATGATATTGGCATTAGCAATGTTGATATGCGCCTCGATTTCGGCCCAGACAAACTTTTCTTGGCAAGGGAAATACAACCAGAAAACACTATTGATGGTAACATCAGGAGCATACTATAGGATGTACAAAGAATTTGGCTTCAGGAGTGCATCGGTAATAGGACAGATTACGTATAAACCAGGGATAGTCTCTCATAATTCAGAAATCCCCTTAAGACACCCCAATTTTGCTAGAAGTTACCCACAGCACGAATCAATTGTGTTGAATGAACAAAGCAATGTCGAAACCCCCAAAGTCAAGGATAGAGGACTAGGATTTGTGTGGGATGCCGAAGTGAAGATAAGAGGAATAACCGGGACACCACCTCCATCAAGTGGAAACTGGACAATAAACGATACAACAATAGTGGAGGACAGTACCCTAATAATCAACGGAAGCATCATAGTCAACGAGATGGGGACACTAATACTGAAAAACAGCACAATATACATGAACCTAAGCTACGACGGAGAATATTGGATTGACATATATGGAAACCTAACCGTGTTGGGGAGTCTAATAACAGCATACAACACATCGAACAATTACTTTATTAGAGTATTTAGCGGAGCAAAACTAAGAATCGAAAACAGCGAAATAACCTATGCGGGATACGAATGGGGAACAGATGGGGATCATTCGGGACTATACATAAGGGCCAATGGAGCCAAAATAATAAACACGACAATACATGATGGTTACTATGGGGTCACCATATGGAATGGAAGCGATATAATGATTCTAGGAAGTACATTCTCAAATATATGGTGACGGGGTCTCACTCTTGTACTCAAACAACATAACGATAGAGAATAGTACAACAACAAATAATGGCTATCAAGGGATATATATGAGGAGGACAAACAACACAAAAATAATAAACAATAACATAACATATAATGCCCAAAACGGAATACGTCATCGGCACTCATGTAACACAACAATTATGTATAACTACATAGATAACCACAGCTGGGAAGGAATATATGTGGACTACTCCGATAATCTCACCATAAAATACAACAACATAACAAACAGCAAGAAGGATGGAATACAACTATATTACTCCAACAACAGTATTATAAGCAGTAATATCGTGACTAACAATGGATATAGAGGTATATACATACGGATTTCTGTCAACGAAACCATCCTAAACAACACTATCATGAACAATTCCTATGATGGATTACGCATATATCGCTCAACTAACGATACTGTAATGTATAACATCATTGAAAATAACAAATGGTGGTCTGGGATCTATTTATACTATTCCAACAACACCAAAATCATGCATAATGATGTAGGCGACCAGAAAGGAGATTCCATAGCCATCGAGAGATCCAGCAACAATATAATAATGTACAACAATATTACCAACTATGATGATGCTGGGATAGACATGTATGGTCCATATTCTTCATATATGTATTCTAACAACACTGTGATGTACAATACTCTATTCAGCTGTGGCATATCCATTTGGCATGTATACGGTAACATAATCTCGGGAAATACCGTAAACGGCAAACCAATTGTCTACGTGGAGAACGTCAATGGAGGCACAATCACCAACGCGGGACAAGTGATCATCTTAAACTCAAGCAATATAGTTGTAAGGGACTTAGAATTAACTAACGCAACAATTGGGGTACAATTATATAACTCGAGCAACATCACCATAATAGGCAACGATCTCTCAAATAATTCTTGGGAGGGAATATATGCAGAGGTGGGATATAACATCACCATAATGGACAACATCATAAATAATTGCGACTGGGAAGCGATAGTTATCTATCTTGTGAACGATAGTGTAATTAGAAATAATAGCATAACATATGCCGAAAGTCGCGGTATAGACATAGATACTTGCTACAACAACATGATAATTCTCAACAACATAATAAACTCCTCCTATATAGGAATAGATATTTACTACTCCGTCAATAACACCATAATCTTCAACAACATCGCAAATAGTAGTAGCTATGGGATATCCATGTCCTCGTCAAAAAACAACATTATATTCCTAAACAGCTTCGATGGAGACAATATAGATGACTTTAGTGGAAATATCTGGTACACTCTGAGACCAGTAGGATACCAATGTGGAAAGATCTGGGGGGAGGGACGACTAGGAAACTACTGGGGCTCATACACTGGAAACGATACAGATGGAGATTACGTAGGAGATACCCCATATGAAGGGGATCCATATCCCCTAATGGAAAAAGCACAAAAATATATTATAGGGGATTATGACGGGGATGGAGTTTGGGACATATGGGAAATACTAAAATACAACACAGACCCCCTCAAAACAGATACTGACGGAGACACATTACCCGATGGGTGGGAAATAGAATATGGGTTAAACCCAACAAGCTATGAAGACGCCACACAAGACAACGACAATGACGGCCTAATAAACCTAGAAGAATACCAAAGAGGGACGGATCCAACAGAATGGGACACCGATCATGATTATATGCCAGATGGTTGGGAAGTAGCATATGGACTGAATCCTCTCCAAAATGACTCATTACAGGATATTGATGGTGATGGACTAACAAATCTTGAGGAATATCAACATTCCACCGATCCAACACTAGCAGACACAGATTCCGATGGCATTCCAGACGGCTGGGAGGTAACCCATAGCCTAGACCCAACAAACAGCAATGACGCATCACTAGACCAAGACAACGATGGACTGACAAATTTTGAAGAATTCCAGAAGGGTACTAATCCAACAATGGCAGATACTGATTCTGATGGAATGCTGGATGGTTGGGAGGTATTATATGGGCTTAATCCATTGTATAATGATACGTCCGATGATATTGATGGTGATGGATTAACAAATCTTGAGGAATTCCAGTGGTGCACAGATCCAATATCAGCGGATACCGATGCTGATGGTCTCCCCGATGGTTGGGAAGTATTGTATGGACTGAACCCAATAAATAGTAATGATGCATCACAAGACATTGATGGTGATGGCCTCTCCAACATCCGTGAGTTTTGGTTTGGTACAGATCCCACAAATGTTGATAGTGATGGTGATGGATATAGTGATGGAGTTGAGGCTCGTTTTGGCTCGAACCCTAATGATCCTAGTGACTACCCCGTCTCTACAGTTACTACCGTT
Source organism: uncultured Nitrososphaerota archaeon (assembly GCA_964628995.1). Taxonomy (GTDB): domain Archaea; phylum Asgardarchaeota; class Njordarchaeia; order Njordarchaeales; family Panguiarchaeaceae; genus Panguiarchaeum. The sequence goes on from CAZVPA010000023.1 coordinate 7,186, forward strand.
GTTGAGACCACAACAACCACTGTTTCTGAAACAATATCCGCTACCAGTACTCAAACTATCACGTCCTATATTGAAAAAGTTGTGCTTAGGGATGCCCTTGCGATAATGGTCTCCCTAGTTGCGGTCCTCGCTATAGTCTCCCTACTCCTCATCTCAAGGAAAAAACAAGTTCCAGGATAATTCTTCTTTTTTCTTTTGTTGGGTAACATTCCGGTGTT
>CAZVPA010000023.1:7413-23767 GCA_964628995.1 uncultured Nitrososphaerota archaeon
GCCGATAGCAATACAAACCCACTTTTTCATATTTGGGTGGATTTTCTAACCGAATTTGCCTCCCTTAGATATAATTCTCGAATTTCTCGATACGCTGTTTCTTGAATTGATTGGTTTTCTAAGATATCTTGTGGTTCCTATAACTGCGTGGTGGAGTCTAGGACATAGCCCCCGAGTGATTTTGAAATTACGATGATCCAGAACCCTAACTGTACAATGATTTTCTTGGTCTAGTAGTATTCCGCACCATTTTTCTACAGCCTCCTAGCTCTCTTTTTAGCTTCCATAAAGATTAATCTTCAGTTAGATTTTTTCCGCCAGTTGCTCGATTTTTTCAGTCTTGATAACGCATATGTTTCCCCCTACCTGGTGCTCTAGCAATCTGATGATTTCGTTAATGATGGTGATGGAATCCTTGGTTATCTCTAGATTGATCTTCTCTTTTTCGATATCCGAGAGTTTGTTCTTCTCCAAGGACTCTATGGCATTCTTGACTCTATTTTTTAATTGTCTATATGTCTCCCCAATCTTTGTGTTATAGTTAGAGAGCAACATAATTGTATACTCATGGTTATTTAGAGTGAAGAGGTAATCTCTACAGTATTTTGCCCCGAATACTAATGGATTCAAGTTTCTCTCAATATCCATAATGAGTCTTGCGAGTTCCCCATTTTTTAAATTGGGTATGACTTCGGCTCTATCCAGTTCTCGTAGGGGGTGAACTATAAGGTGTACATTTATGTATCCTAATGCAAAAACGGAGATAGTAGCGATTACCATAACTATGATAGATCTTATGAACGAGAGAGATATAAAGCGCATTAGTGCTATTGGGAAGACACTCATGAGAAACCCCATGGAGCATCCAAGGAAAATATCCATAGATAGCCCTTCAACGAACTTACTACATATTATGACACATGTTGAGATGTGGTGTTGGAAGTCCCTGTAAAATCCAGCAAACCCTATCAAAACCCCTATCGCGCCCAGCAAGTAAACCGCCAATAGCAGAGAATAGAAGGGAGGAATCTCACCAATACTGGCTATGTAGAGAACAAGGATGAGTAGGAGTGATGTATTCAGAGCTGGAAACATCATACTCCTTCTATAGCATGATCTTATTAGGGATCTATATTTTTCCTCGCTAATTGTTGCGAAGGGGCTTCGTTGGGGAGTATAGATATTGATCCCCCTCCACACAAGTGGTAGGGTTATGGATATGAATATGGGGGACAGAAAAAACAACAGGAGCATTGGAAACTTGGCTCTGCCGATGATGACCCTGCCGTTCTTTACTACTATTTCTCCCACAACTGGGTATTTGTCCGCTCCATATGGGAGCTCTCCCACACCATCAAAATCTATGTCAAACATTATGTAGTCGCTCCAATAATTCCCAATATAACCCTTGCGTGCTCTTCCCCTATATGTATATTCTAATGAATCCATAGAGTAGAGCCTTACTTGGGAATCATAAAGTCCAAGGCTATATTTGTTGTCAGTAAAGTTGTTGAGATACGCTATGACGTTGGATGATTTTTGGATGTTTAGGCCAGTAACCATATTTTTCCTGATAGTATTTGCGTATATGTGGACATAGACTGATCTGAATATGTATATCCCACAGTCTCTATTCATTTGTATGAAATTTCCATGGATCGAAATGTTCCTCGATTTGAATATTCCCACGCCATGGCTATTATTCTGTAGAGTATTTCTAGCTACAAGAATACTTGAGGAGTTACCCGCAATATGTACCCCGCTCCAATTTTCACTGTCCACTATGTTGTTCTCTATTATCTCTATTCTATGCGTATTAGATAGCCATATTCCCCCATTACTGTTGCGTATGGTGTTGCCATGTATGTAGGTCGTGTTGGTGTCTACCAGATATACTCCATAACAACCCCTCGTGATGGTATTGTTGTCTATGATGCTCATATCAGACCTCGCAAGGTATATGTTTCTCCCATAGTTTAGGAGTATATTATTCATGATGGTTACATTCTCGGAGGAAAAAATAGTTACACCATGGCTATTATTGGTTATTGTGTTCCCGCCAATATAACAATGAGACGATATATTCAGCCCGATGCCTGCGGAGTTTTTGGTGATTATGCATGAATGAATATCACAGAGCAATGAACCTAATACATATAGGCCATATCTCCTCCAGCCCATAATGGTAGTATTTTTGATAGTAATATTGGTCTGACAATCTATGTATATCCCATACAACGAGCTTTTTGACCCTCCCAATACTGTATGTCCAGCACCATCAATAACAACATTACTCGCATTAACATATATTCCGATGGTCTTATTGATACATACGATGTCTCTCGTAAGCCTGTGGTATCCAGATCTATTGATTATTATATAGTAGGACAAGTTTTGTGTTTGCTTGGACAATGCTTCCTCCCTCAATATTTGTTTAGATGTAATTCCATAAACATGGGATACCCTCCCTAAATTATTCGGCAATACCTCCACACAAAACATGTATTGATGGCTATCAATAGTTTTAATGTAGCCAGAAGAGAGCATCATGTCGAAATCTATGAAGCATAGTGGTACCATAATAAGCAAGATTGACTGGAAAATAATATAGAGAGCCTTTCTGGGGACCAAAAACACCACCCCCAAAGCATCAATATACCCCCACAAAGAACAAATTACTATAATACTGCCATAAATTTCATTTATAAAATGTTGGGGATCCTAAAGGTAATTATAAATATAATAGAAATAAAGAGGATGGTAGAGTTGAATCGAATACCATACTTCGGGAGCTATGAGTCTAGAATAACTGAGACATGTGACCCGGAAACTTGGGGAACTTAAGGCTGACGGGCCATCTACATAATTTTCTTCATGGGTACTCCCAATACATGGCTGAATAATTCATACTGCTAGGTTCAGTATTGCGATGATTGATCTCAAAAACCTGAATATTTTACTGGATAGGTCATTATAGTACTCTATCTCTACCCTATCTAGTTCTATTCCTAGTTCTTCTGCTAGGTCGAGTATGCCTCCCAGACATGCGGAGACGACCCAGAAGATATTATTTATGTATGTTCCCTTGTACGATCTGCACTTTGCCCCATGTAGGATCCCCGCGATGATCCTTAGCCATGGGGAATATATCCATTCCGTGTGGTATATCTGCTCTGGCTGGAAACCAACAAATATCCTCGATACCCCTAGTCTCCCTGGTCTATCGGAGATGACGCCCATGGATGCTTTTGCCATTGTGAGCCCTATTTCGAGCCAGAACTCCATGTTTGAGTACTTGTATAGTTTGACCATGTCTGGTGCTATGATCATCCCGTAGGGATCTATATGTTGATTCTCAACCGAAACAATAGTCCAGCCCCTCGTATTCAGACCATATTTCTTTATAGGAACATCCTTACCAAACGGTATATCCCACATAAACATCCATGATGTGAGGTAATATGCGGCTCGTATGGCCGCATCAAGATATTTCCTTTTTCCAGTCCTCTCATATAGGAGGAGGCATGCCCTCATTATTCCATGTGCCCCCTCCTTATCTATGCAGTCAGCATCTAGTGTGTCTCCCCAGTAGATATCCTTCTCCACAAATTCCCTTATGTAGTAATCCATTGCCTTCTCGCAGACATCAAGATACTTTCTGTCCCCAGTTATGTCATGGAGTAGAGATAGGAACCATACTATGTATGCCCCATTTGTCCCCTCGTACCTTGCCCTTTTCTTCTTTGGGTCTATCCATCTTCCAAAGTCACCATTACTATTCCGCATTTCAATGACGATATTTGCAACCCTCCTAGCAACATCTAGCCATAGTCTATTCCCCTCACCCCTCCCTCTAGCCAGTATATATAGGCGAAGTAATGAGAATAGTGCCTCTCCAACAAGCCTAGTATTCATCATACGGGTATACATGGGGATATAGCCATACCATCTCTGCCTAGCAATATGGAAATCCGTATAGAATAACCCATCCCTAAGCCCCCTACAATGGAAGTCCGCAACACTAAAAGCGATGTCCCTAAGGCGCTCATCATTGTTCAGTAGGTATATCCTATAGAGGGATAATGCGGCCTCAAGGGACTTTCCAGTAAAACCAGCGGATATTGATCCACCAGCGATGGGTGTGTTGGGCACACAAAACTCAAGGAAGCTGGATATATGTCCAAGCCTAAAATAATGTACATTGACGGCAAACTGGGCCTTCAACCTTACGTAGCGTGATACCTCATCACCACGTATCTCTGGCTTCTTACCCCCAAGAACCCTCCAAGCCCTCTCAAGCACAAAGTAATACCCCCTATCATAGCCAAGCTCCCTATAGTTGGCATAGATAATGAAGAACCTCCTCTTGTATGCTCTAACCCCCATAGAGCCCCATGCCGGCCCCGAAAAACCACCCTTCCTAGTATATCTGAGAGGCCCCTCGAACCATGGAATCCTTATCACAATCCTACCAAGCTGGACAGAAACAGAAGAAAGCTCATCCTCACTCCTAGCCGGATCGACGAATAGGGCAACGACATACTGTCCATCCTCAACGATACCCGCGGAGGGAATCGTACACCTATCCTCCCTAAAAAACCATGGCCTCCTAAGAGAGGGCCTAGGGAAAACCCCATCCCCATACCTATTACCACAATAAACAACACCAGGGATCATCCAGAAAGTAGGCCTAAAATAGTACTCCAAGACAAAATAAAAAACATCCCTGGGCCCCCATGTCCTCTCAATAACGACGACTCCATCCCCCTTTTCAACAACTCTATCCTCAGCACCAGCCATCCTAGGGATGCTATATATTCTACCAGTCATATAGACCACATACATCCCAAGGGCATACCGGATGGGTCTAAACACATTGCTGATGATAATGGATATCGGATCCCTCATCTGGGGAATGCTCTAGGTGACTTTGTGTTCTATTGGTTTGTTTTTCTTAGTCTTATTATGCCTATTTCCTCTAGGAATTCAAAGAACTTTGCTATACCCTCTGGTGCCCATATCCCAAACTCATAGTAGATTTCCCTTATTATCCTTTCAAGTGTTTTCCTGCCGTCTGCCTTGAATAGTGTTATGTCGAGTATTGGGTAGTACTTGTATTTAGGTATTTTTGCTTTTATTTCTCTCCACTTTCTGAGTTTTTGGTATGTTATTGGCGCTATCTGTCCCTCCAGATCGAAGAGTTTTCCTGTTCTCTCCGGTATGATTTCTGTGTATGGTTCCCCAAGGGTTATTGGTTTTTCTATCTCCTCGTTTGCATAGAGACCAAATATTTCCTTTATTTTTCTTGCGGCCTCAGTGGCGTCGTTTTCCAGTTCCCTGAGGTCTTTGTCGTAGTCCCACCACTCCCCAATTTTCTCCCTTATCGCCACTATTGATTTCCTAGCAGCGTTGGATATGAGGTTTATTAGTCCTATCGCTCTAGAGAATGTTTCACGATGGGGAAAGCCTGGTGTCCTGAATATTGTCATCTTGTTGTTGCCTAGGACCCGTGTCCATATCTCCATTGTTAGGTTTTCTAGGAGGTCCTTATAGTACTTCTTTGTTATTTCTGCGAGCCAGTCAGCACTCTCATGGTTTATTGTTGCGAGTATGCTTAGGAATACAGATACCAGTATCCCTACCCTCATTATGCTGTCTAGCCCTATTTTGTCTGGCGTATCCTTTGTTGTGTGGTAGTACCTATATGGCCACCTGTTTATTCCTATAGCACTTATTCCCACTATGGGGTCTGAGAGTATATAGTAGTCGCTCCCAGCGGAGAATTTTGATATTCCCCATCTAAACATTGGTATGTCTTCAGCCCCAGCAAACTTTTCGTCTGTTGATATTAGATAGCTCATAAGCCACCTCATTAGTGGAGCTATGTACGATCCAGACTCATAGGGGGGCTCTATTATTAGGAGAGAAGCACCATACTTCTCGTCGGAACCAACCATGTCTAGGTTTACCGCCCCAATAATCTTTCCAGCCCTAATATCATCATACCTATAGGCCACATATGCCGCCGTACCCATAAACTCCGCGGTATATATGAAGCCAATCCTCCTCTCAAATGCCGGTATTTTTCCATCATCAATAAGCTTCTTGAGCGTCCTAGCGGTCTCCAATGAGACGGATACCCCAGAAGCATTATCCTCAGCCCCAGGCATCGGGTGGTCTATATGTGATACAACCCATATCTCCTCATCACTCTTACCATCAATGAATCCCGTAACAACGGAGAAGTAGTCATCAACAAAATAAGAGTCGACATATGCCCTAACAACAACCCTTGTCTCACTCAGAAGCCGCCTCAATGCCGAGCCCTGCCTCGGGGTCACTACGAAGCCAAATATTTTTTTCTCTCCGCCAAACCACCAGAATGACTGGTATACCCTAGCATCTAGGAGCTCTGGGTCATTCCTTATGGAGCTTGACTCTGTTTTATCAGTTATTATTCCGACCGCACCAAACATCTCTGTGGCTATGGCCCTAGCCTTGTCTGCCTCCCCACGTATGAGGACAATGTTCCCCCTCACCCTATCACTATATGATTCTGGGTCATAACAGTTCTCTATTGGTATTATCTCACACTCTATCCCCTCCTTAGGGGTTGGTGCACTCCTCTGTACTACCGATAATGGCTCAACACTATAGTCTGCAAGTATTGGGCTGAGGCCGAATTCCGAGAGTTTCCTCTCGTTTGGATATACTATTTCAAGTCTTGCCGACCTTATTATCCACTTCTTTATTGACTTGTAGCCTAGGAATTCTATGCCGTCCCTAGCCTCGAAACGTATCCTGTGGGTCTCCAACCCAAACTCCTTGAGTTTTGATTCCACATAGTCACATGCTTCCTCGTAGCCATCAGTAACAACTATCCTATGTATTGTTGATAGCCTATTGATATGACTGAGTACTCGCCGTGGGGAAAACTCCTGCCCGATTATCCTCGATAATAACAAAACATATCACCACAAAAAGATAGATATATTTTTTAAAAGCGTGTTATACATGATACATAATCTTTTATTGACTTTGAGACACAGCATGACTACTAATGCACAAAGCTAAAATCAGAGAAATTAGCCAACACATCTGAGGACGATGATGGATTTATCTTGGATTTGGGGGGATGGGTATGCCGTAGCCAATTGTTGCCGTTTTCATAGACATTCATAGACAAATATACACAAACAAGTAATCATCATTCCTTTTGGGGACGGCTCATACACGAAGGTTTGATTTTCTGGTAGCCACCCCATACTGGGCAACCTAGAGGTATCACATATAAAGCGAGACCATCACTAATGTGCACAGGATAACCTGACGATTACCCATCCAAATCTTTCCTAGAAGATGACACACGAACAACACTTCAAACAGCTGTGTGCTAGATCAAACCTAACAAATCATAAGACACATTTCAGACGAAAGCCGCCAAAAAATCGACATACTAAAACACAACTATCCATGACCACTACTATGTCTGTATAGATGGGAGTTGGTACCCTATCATCAGCAAAAAGCCTAGGGATCCTCCTAAAAACCTTTCTCTTCTCATTCAGCCTAGAACGATTTTTCCGTGTTTTTTCAACATTTTCTCTAAATTTTTTACTATATACAGCAAAAGACATCTCTGCTTTTCACTAGACAACGCTACACGGGGGGTGACTTAAGTTGGGTTCCAGAGTTGTACTCATGAGCTGAAAGATCATAGCTTCTCTATTTTTTCTATTAGATTTTTAAGTTGGGGATCATCTTTTCGAGGAATCCCTATCATCGGGGATTATGAATAATATTATATCCTATAACTAAGTGATAGTCAGTCCTATAGAGAACACCCGTGAGCCACATTGGAGATGTCTGTTAATTATTAGAGTTTGGTAGTGTCTGGATTGGTGGTTGCCATGTTGGTTAGTAGTGTGCTTGATCTTGTTGGTGGGACACCACTGGTCTTGTTGGGGAAATTTTCGAGCGAGGACGTCAAGATTTATGCGAAGTTAGAGTATATGAATCCTTCTGGCTCGATAAAGGATCGAATAATCATTAAGATGCTGAGGACAGCAGAGATGTCCAAAGCACTTGATAGGGGCAAGGTGCTTGTTGAGCCCACATCTGGAAATACTGGTCTAGCCTTGGCTTTGATTGGGAGTTATCTGGGTTATAGGGTTACTGTTGTTGTTCCGAGGGATATTTCGAGGGAGAAGAAGGAACTCCTGAGGGTTCTTGGTGCCGAAATAATGGAGGTTGAGGATGAAGAGAGGGCTTTCACCTTCGCCAGGGAGCTTGTTGAGAAGTATCCAGATAGATACTTCATGCTTAACCAGTTTGAGAACGAGATGAATATAGTGGCCCACTATATGGGTACGGCTAGGGAGATTTGGAATGAATTGAGGGGGAATATAGACTATGTTGTTGTTGGTATTGGGACCGCTGGAACAATAATGGGCCTAGCAAGGTTCTTCAAGGAGAGGAAGCCGGAAATAAGAATAATTGGTGTTGTTCCAGAGAGGGCGTATGAGATTGATGGTACGGTAAACCCCAAGGTTTTTAAGCCACCACTACTTGATGAGAGATATATTGATGAAGTCATACCAGTCAGCAGGAAGAATGCTGTGGAGATGATGATTAGGTTGGCTAGGGAGGAGGGAATATTGGCTGGTATAAGTTCGGGGGCAGCACTATATGTCGCTGTGGAGATCTCGAAAAGGGTCGAAAAAGGGAATATAGTGATCATCTGCGCGGATAATATCTATAGATACATACATGAGCTCATGGGTGAGGAATAGCAACAATAAGGATTAGTATCAAACTAGGGGTTAGTGGAGGCGATCTGTTGGAGTCATCTTAAATTCTACAATTTATTATTTGGATTGGATTATAAGGAATCCCTCATGTATAGGCGGATAAAGTATTATCTATTACTCGCAGAGAGAGCGTTCAGGCTACTAATGGTATACATACTTCTAGCCCTAGTATTGGTGGTTGCTAGTGGTATTAGTCTCACCGCTAGGACAATAACATTGTTGCTGACACTCAACTATGAGCCTACTGGGATCTTGGACGCATTACTCCAAATATTGATTCTGCTTATGGAGCTCAGCCCAATAGTGTTTTTTGTTGATATCAGGAATCTAACTGCCGAGAAAAAAGTGGAGATAAGGGTGCAGTGTATGGAGGGACATGTGATAGTTGTTGGATGTGGTCACCTTGGTAGGCGTGTTGTGAGGGCCCTTGAGAAACTTGGGATACCGTTTGTTGTTGTGGTGAAGCCTGAGGATAGAGAGACAAACGAGGAGATAATAAGACTACTCAGGGAGGGGAAACCAGTAATCTTTGGGGATGCCACGGTATCGATGACCCTTGAGAGGGCGAATATTTCGAAGGCACGCTCGATAATAATCACACTAAACAATGACCTAATAAACCCAATAATCGCGGAGAAGGCGAAGAAGCTTAACCCAAAAATAAGAACGGTTGTCAGGATATTTGATGATGCGTTGGCAGAACTATTATCAAAGTACCCACATATCGACGAAATAATAAGCACTACACGGACAACAGACCAATTCTTCGTCTTTGGAGCATTCTTTGATGTTATTCCAGAGGAATCACTAATAATAATACATGTCGACGAGAATCTGGTGGGCAGAGTCATAAGAGAGATTGAGAGAGTAGGCGTGAGTGTTGTGGCGGTAAAACATGAGGGAAAATGGATAAAAGTGCCAGAAAACTACAAGCTAGAACGTGGAGACATAATAATAATTGTTGGAGATCCAAACAGCCTTAGGGTATTCATAGATCGATTTTCAGGCAAACATTAGTTATTCCGGAGATATTATTGAGTGTGTACCAATGTGTGCATGACAACATTTGCTATAATATTACTTTTTTTGTTAGTTATGTAGGGAACTGGTGATTTGATGATGAGTGGTAAGGACAAAAAAATATCGCCCCCACCACGACTAGAGCTGGTTTTACAGTTAAAAAAATTCCTTAGCGAGCATAGGAAGGAGATAGAGGCAGAGCTAACAGGGGCTGAAGAGTCTAGGCGTGCCGCACTGGCCGCACAACTCAAGAAGTTTCTAGAAGAGAGAAAAAGGATAAGGAAGAAACCACCTCGATTCCCTACAGAGGAAATCGTCATGCCTATAGTTGAGGCTGAGGCAAGAAGGAGGAATTTTGAGAATGCTCTTTACCAGCTGATGACCCTCCTAGATAATTATCTTTCGGACGAGACAATGAGGAACCTCCTGATGAGTGGCAAAAATCCCCGTACCGCAAAAAGTTTTGGTTTTGATGAAGCAGTAATGTTGTTGAGGATGGCCAACTATGAACTTGCGGGCTGTACAGTACAGATTTTGGATAGTGATGCTCTAAGAGTATTTCTCGCACAGCCATGTGATGTTCTCCTCGCTAGGCTCCTTACGATTGTTTCGGGATCCCTAGATGGTGTCACTACCTTTGAGGCTTTTGGTAATGAGTGTAGTAGTATTGTCGCTAGGTTGCTGGGATTGTCATTGAGACATATGATAAATCTTAGGCGCCTAAGGCTTGCTTTTAGTGGGACATCAATAGAGTTAGATATGGGCATCAGGCCGATCGCTACCTCACTCGAGAGGCTTGATAACCTTGAATACTTAGGTGTTACTATCATGTGGGGGGATCTGGAGGATGACGCTATAGAGATACTGCTTTCGGCAATGGGCAGGCTATCTAAATTATCACACCTGGAGCTCAATTTTGCCGCTAATAACATAACCGATAGGGGTTTGAGGAATATTTCTGGGGCCATATCAAAACTGGAGAATCTGAAATACCTTGCCCTAAATCTCATGGGGAACAGTATTTCGGATTATGGCGTGGAGACTCTTGCCTCGTCTATAGCTGCTCTAAGAAACCTTACATATCTAGAGCTAAACCTCTCGCACAACAATATAGATGGTAGCTGTGGACAAAGACTAGCCGATGCATTGGGGAGCTTAGAAAAAATCATATATATGGATCTTGACTTGAGAGGCAACAGACTGTCAGGCGAGTCAACATCTATACTGAAGAACCTAGAAAAAAGGTCGCGGTTTATAAGGGTGCTGATAACCTAGTCACCATGGTGGGGCACTATGTCCTCCCTAAAATCTATAATTTTTAGTCCACCCCTAATAGTTGATATGGGTTCTTGCTTTACCAAAGCGGGTTTTGCTGGGGATAGTGAACCATTACTGTATTTTCCAACAGTCGTTGGATACCCCGAGTACCCCGTGGGGGACAAGGATTATTTGATTGGGGGAAAAGCCATCGAGAATTACGATATCTCAAAATTGGTGTTCCCGATCAGGTATGGTATGGTGTATGATTTCGGGGGATGGGAGACCATAATAAAATACATAATAGAAGAACTAAGGATCCAGCCAGAGAGACAAACAATAGTATACATATATAGATTCCTCCAGCCACGGGATACTATCATTAGAGTAGCGGAGGAGCTCTTTGAGGAATATAACTTTCACGGCCTATCATTCCTCCCATCCGAACTATTATCGGCATACTCTGCGGGATTAAGAAAGGCACTAGTTATAGATTCTGGCGACCATATTACACAAATAGTCCCAATAAGCTATCCAAAATCCCTTATATATAGTTTGAGACGCATGAACATAGGGGGAGACAACATCACTAAATACCTCGCGAAACTACTAGCAAGAAAGGGTTTCTACGCGGATCCAGAGAACATCAGGATGATGGAGAAAATGCGGGAAATCAAGGAGGAATATTGCTACTTCTCTGACGACTTCAGATCCGAACTCAAGGATGCGAGAAAGAACCCACTCAAGTACTCGACAAGAATCCTGCTTAACGGCACCACCATAGAGCTGACTGAGGAAAAATTCTGGGCCCCAGAAATAATGTATAGGCCCATGTTTGTAGGGCTAGAATCCAAACCTCTCCACGAATTAATCATAGACTCCATATTCAGTATCGATTTAGAGGAGAGGGAGGCCTTCTATAGGAACATCATCCTAACTGGAGGGAACACATTACTGAGGAACTTCTGTAAGCGATTATATAGAGAACTAAAAGAAATCGCCCCCAAAAAGCCCGCTGAGTATATCAATGTGAGAGTCCACCCCGCACCCAAATATAGTGCCTTCCTCGGGGCATCAATAATGGCTAGCTTCCCAGAATTCAAGGATCTTGTCATAACCAAGGAGCAATGGGAGGTGGTGGGCACAGAATCAGTAGTACGGACACTCTCATTTTTCCAACATCAGCAGGATAAATATGATTAGGGAGGTGGTGACCTATGGGGGATAATGCCTCTAAGAGTAGAGAGTGGAAGGAAACAGTAATTCTTGATGTAGGGTCAGGCTGTGTGAAGGCTGGCCTTTCTAGTGATAGGGATCCAAAAATCGTGACCGCTACCGTAGTAGGCTACCCAAAAGCCTCGGAGGCTACAGAAACAAGTATTGTTGTTGGATATGAGGCCATTGAGAAGTCTGATCAGTTGCGGCTCATATGGCCGGTTAGGAGAGGAATAATCATTGATTTTGAGGCATGGAGTGCTATCATAAGGTACGTGCTTAACAAGCTAGATGTGGATCCGGGGAATCACCCCATATTCATTACAGAACCAATATTAAACCCAACACAACAGAGGATCAGAATAGCAGAATACTTGTTCGAAACACTAAACGTACCGGGAATATATTTCGGCCTACACCCTCTCCTAGCATTATTTTCTGTTGGGAAAGTAACTGGACTTGTTGTGGAGTCGGGAGAAGGTCTCACACAGATAATCGCGGTACAGGAATCATACCCCCTCCACCACTCTGCCATTAGGATACCTATTGGAGGAATCGACATCACGCGGTACCTTATGAAACTCATAATGCGGAAGGGGATACATATCTCATCTGAGTACGAGATAGAGCACATTAGGAGGATAAAGGAGAAAGCATGCTATCTCGAGACTGATTATGAATCGAAATTAAGGCTTGCCAGAGGGGGAATGTTGGAGGGCGAGAAATTCGAACTACCAAATGGACGCACAATAGTTCTACACGAGGAGAAGTTTGTTGCCCCAGAAATAATCTATAGGCCATCCCTAATCGGTCTGAAGACAAAACCCCTAGATGAAGCCATCACAGAGGCAATATTTAGTGTTGACATAGATATACGCCCAGCAATGTACCCAAACATCATAATTTCTGGTGGAAACACAAAGATACGTGGCTTCATAGAGAGATTACAAAACGAACTACTAGAAAACATCCCGGAACGAGCAAAGGATAAACTAAACATAGGTGCCCTCAAAGACAGAGAATACTGCGTATATAGGGGAGCAACAATCCTCACGAACCTACCAGCATTCAGGAAAATACTAATAACAAAGGAAAAATGGGCCGAGGAGGGCCCATCCTCAGTACTGGGAGCAATATAGTGACTCAGACAAGTTTCCATAACATTGATCTACCAGCCAAGTAATGTACTGCTCACTTCATGTGTTCGTGTCCCATCATGGTTTTCTGTTTGCTATTTCTTTTATTATTCTAAGTATCTTTCTCATTAGATTGTTAGACCTTGGTATCCATAGCCCGATATTTTTTATGTCTCTAATAAATTCACTCATCTTGTAGAAGCACTCTGGGTTGCCCGGTTCGCATACCTCCAAATCCTTCTTGTGGATTCTGTCATAAATACTTTCTCTTATTTCCTTATCTCTGAGTACAGTCAGTATTACCTTGGCGAGGCCTCCCATCCCCTTTATAGCGAGTCTTAGTGTATGGGTAAAACTCTTAAGAGCCCCATATTTCACCAGCTTTCTCAGTAGCCATACTGTTTCATCTCCAATAGTGGGGGAGTCATTAATAAGTTTGATGAGGGGTTCCGCCGTCAATATGTCTTCGCCATGGATCCTCCCAAACCATACTTGTACACCATAAATATCGCTCTCTATGTCAAACCTAAATCTGTCATCCCTATAGTATATACATGGAAAATTGAACCTCCCATGGGGCGATGGTATCATGTCCCCTTTACATAGTCCACCCCCGAACCTATGTTCCCAGCGGAGACATATAAATGGCTCATCAACAAAGAAATAGTCCATAAAGACATATATGTCACGCTCATACACGTACTCGAAGACCCTAATATAATCTCTAGACTCCTCATCAGACACTGTTATCACCACAAATATCCAAAATAATCACACTCTACCATATAATGAAAAAACCTAGACCAAGTCATTAAAATTTTGAATTAACTGTCAGATCACACCAAAAGTACTGATGATATCAAAACTTCAAATAATAGCCATAAAATAAAATACGCTATGTGGGCTTTCAACGTGAATTATATAGTAGAGTAGTACCACGAAATATACGACATTCTGCCTATAGAGGTAGTCATGGCAATAAGGAAGAAAGCTATTAGGATTATCCCATGAGTTCGCAAATGTGTTCTGGTATGGGGTTTTGTATTATTAGTCCATATTTTGGAGCTTTCTTTATTATGTGTTTGTCATTGGTTATTATTATTGGAATATTTCTGTCTATTGCTGTCGCTATTATGAAGCCGTCTCCAAGTGGAATATTCTCTGTAATGGCTATATCTATGCCTCTATCTGAAGGCGATATGACAATCAAACCTCGCACTGTTAACTTGAGTTTCTCAAGAAGTTTCTTTCTGGGGCGAATTTTGTACTGCCAGAATAAGACATTATATGTTTCTAGTATCGTTGTATGGGTAACATAAATCTTGAACTTCCCTCGTATAGCCATCTCAATTATGGGCCAAGCATACTCGTTAGCTATATGTTCATCATAAAGAGCATAAGCAAGAATATCCGCATCTATAATCCTCATTGGTCTCCCCAAAGCATATGTTTACCTTTCTCAGCATTCTCACGAGATGCCTTCTTGTCACCACTAAGCTTGATACTTCTAATTTTCCTTATAATCTCATCAGCATTCATAGCTTTTCTAACCAATAGTTCTCCTCCAGGAGTGATCTCGATTACCACCTTGGTTCCAGGTGCAAAAATATTTCTAAAGGCTTTTGGAATCAATATTCTACCTTTCTTATCAACCTTTGAATATCCCACACCCACCTCCCACACCCACTATATATAAGGAATATTATCTATATTTAAAAGGTGATAGTGCTGATAAACTATATCGCCGAGATAAAACTCAAGAAAAAGAGCCATATCGCAATACCGCCTCCTTCAAGAATCAACATTTGGAAGATCAAACATTGATCACCATTCTCAATGATGGAGAACTACTCATAAAATTACCGATGAGAGGAAATCATTAAGAAACTGAGGAGAAGTATTGAGTCGAAGGATTTAAAGGAGAAAGTTTCGAAGACTCTATCAGGGTTACAAAGCATTGTTGTACTCTAATTACCGTGCCGCTTGGGTGGAAGCAGACCACCCAAAAAAACACATAGTACGGATAGATACTTCCTATATTAAGCTCTAGCTTTTTTCTAATAGTCTTTCAAGCAATGATGCTATCTTTTCAAGATAATGAATCATTTTCTCCTGGTTCCTTATCATTCTTTCTTGATTTTTTAGGAGCATATAATCTCTCAGCGCCGCCGAGACTTCACGGGAATCAACAATCCTATAATGAACAAACCCACAAACCTTTGCCTTCTTACTCAATAATTTAAAGATATAGCCTTCGACGATCCTTGGGGAATAGATCCTGAATTCCTTGGGTATATAAACGAAAACCGCATAGTACTCCGACTGCTCGCTCAGCCATGCTCTTATTAGGAATATGAGTAGTAGGTCTAGGGGGCGTATTTCTCTTCTCCATGCGACAATACTATTGTAGATGTTTCCTCTTGAGGAGAATTTGATCGATAGTTCTGCCACACTCTCTCCTTTGTGTAGGAGCTCTATGTCTGCTTCTATTCTCCTGTGGCTTTTTGGTCTTACTATTGCCTCGTCAAATCTTGGGATCATGAGTTCTCTTCTTATGTCGTTGTTTCTGAGTATGCTTGGTATTAGGCTTACTATTTCTTCTCCTAGTTCTGGCTCTGTTTTGTATAGTGCCATTCTCATTATTGCTTTTGGCTCTACCTGTAGTGCCAGTAGTTTCCCTCCCTTGATATCCATCGTAATTATTTCTCCTACTGGTACTTGCGTGGTCTTCACCAAAAGCACCACTAGAGCCTAAATATAATCAAAAATTGGATAATATTAAAAGAGCCTGTTTTTGCCATAATGCAGAAAATAGTTCTTCCCTAAATTCGCACCATAAATATCTCGATGGCATTTTCATTCCAATTTTATTGCACGTAGGTCTAATATATCCTCGGTCTGTGTTAGCAATGAATT
>CAZVPA010000024.1:0-12858 GCA_964628995.1 uncultured Nitrososphaerota archaeon
GTAAGAACGATGAAGTCAGCGATCATAAGAATGCTGCAGAGATTATACATTTGCACTTGGTCATTTATTTTAGAGACAACAATAAGACCACCAAGATATATTATTGGTGCTACCACCATAAGAAAAGCAAGTAAGATGTATGCAACCATGGGAGCAACGGCGTATCTTGTGCCTCCCGTGGGTTTAGGAGCATTTGCCCTCGCAGTTTCTAATGTATCTATAACAGCGAAAGACATGGCAATGCCCAAAATAACTACTATTATTGCGCGGATCATAATGTCTTTTTTCTGAACTTTCATGCAATCACCGAATTCTTAGACTAGTGAAACTAATTTTTTGACTAACCATAGATCATTTTTAGTCTTTCGGAAATTTCCTCCTCGCTCATACATGTGGGCATATATTTTCCCAGTTCTCTTATTTTCTTCAATAGATCTGTGAATAGGTCTCTCAGTTGGCCCTTCAGATCTGTAACTGTTGATCTTTCTTTCTCATGAAGGATTTCTGGTACGCGGAATGTTGCATCAAGTTTTGCGAATGTTTTACCAATGTTCTCTATGAGTTGTCTCATACTATCTATCACTCTTTCCTTTACATCCTTCCATAATTTTGTGTCTACGGTTACGACCTCTATAAAGTCTGTGTTGGAGTATATGGCGTTAAATTTGAAGTCTACAAGTCTAACAATTGTCTCGATTACCGAGAGGTCTATGGACTTGAATTCTTTCTTTGAGAGGATGAGTGTCGCATTCTCAGCTAGTGAGGCTATTTCACTTAACCTATTTTGTATTTCCATTATTACCTTGTTCCGCTGACCAATAAACTGCTTGACTCTATCCTCCGACATCATCGGCACCCATGGATATGTATCAAAATCAGTTTATTAATCATGTACTAAATATATCCCGCCTCGGAGAGCTCCTTCATAACCTCTAGGAGGTCTATCCTACTATCATACTCCATAGGTATTGTCCTAGCAAGTTTTTTCCCAATATAATAGTATGTCTTCCCACTCAGCAATCTAGCTACTTTATCAGCATGATGGATGGGTTTTGGGACGCCAAGAGTCTTACTTATTCCCCTCGACAAGACGATTCCAGGTATTTCGTCACCATACATATCGAATGTCCTATTGAGAAACTCAACCCTAAACACATTAAAGTCTATGGTATATGGATTCTTGGGGGTAGCGATGTAGTACAGGGTCTTCTTTGGGGGTGTCATATTCATAAGTTTATGGAAAGCCCTATCCCTGATCTCGAATTCAAATCCCCCAATTATTATTGGGAACGAGAGATCGGTGAGGTATCCTGCCCTTCTCATCTTCGCTATTAACATATTCACAACAACTTCATCAGATGTCTTTTCGACCTTTATTGTACTCGTCCCCATCGCCGCTCTCAGCAGCTCTAATATTTTCTGGTTCCTATGGAGTTTATAGCTATAATCAAGCCTCTTGACAATACCCAATACTCCTACTCCCATTTTTTCGAGGTGATGAATAACTCTTATACGTTCCCTTATCAGGTTCTCGTAGGCATGCCTATATTTCGCGAGATCTGGAGAATCACTAAAACATATCCTTGGTGTGGGGTATATTGGGCCATCAATCATCACAATGAGGCTGTCAAAGAATTCTGATAGACCATCATAGAGGACACATAGCGCCTCCAATGCTGCGTTCTCTATGTTAAGTCTGAGTTCCTCCGGGATCTGCCAGTAGTTATATGTAAAGGAATAGAAGTCAGTATTATTGAAGCTTCGGATCCTTATGGGTCTTGTAGCCAATGTTCTCTCAAGCCTCTCCAGTATTTCTGTTCCTATTCTCGCCCTGATCTGTAGAGCGACAAAGGGGACATTATTAGCTACAAGAATTTTTGATGCTGGGAGCGATAGGAAGTCTGGGTATTCCACAAGAAGCTTATTTTCCAGTAGAATGGACACGGAGCTTATAGCTACATTACATGTCTGGAACTTCAATGCTTTCCGACTACTACTATCGAGTGATAAAACCCCATATGTTTCCTCAGGGTGTTCCCTCCGACTTGCGACATAGAATATCTTGTCGCTCTTTGCTTCTATCGAATAGGGGATTGACCCATGCTCCACCGAGATCCACTCCCTGATATCCATATTTGCTTCTGGTGCCGAGGATATGGTATATCCTTTGAATTCCTTTGCTATGTTCTTTATGTCGTCAATTATCCTATCAAGCATCCTAATCCATGCTCTTAAATAGGTCGAGGACTACCTCTAGGTCGCGGGTCTCCTTATATCTCCTCGCGGCATCTTTAAGCTTCTCTATCTCCATTATCTCAGCGAGCTTCTCCTTGAGTTTATTATTGTTACATAGTCTTATGAGTAAGCCCAAGAATTGGGGGATTATTGGTTTGCCGGAATATCCCCCTCGCTCAAGATCAAGAATGTATGGTTCACAGCCATCTACAACAACATTTTTGTATAGTGTGGAGAACTCCGGTATGAAGATCCCCATATCCTCAATCTTCCTCAAGTTTTTTATGAGGTTTAATATTAGTTTCTTCAGTTCCTCCGGCGGGTAGTGACGTATCGCATCGTGGAAATAGACCCCCTTGATGTATTCTCTAGCAAGTATTATTGATGATCCAGCATCAATAATGGCCACTGGTTTTGGCACATTTATTTCTTCCTTTGAAAGCTTTTGTAGGAGCTCAAATTCACGTCTGGCATTGATATAGAATTTCTTAGGGAAAATTTTTAGGTTTACCTTCCTATCCACAAACATGATGTTTATAGATCTCCTCCCAAGTTCTATTCTGATTTTACCCCCCATAGCTCCCTCCTGCGTGCCTCAAGCATGTTTAGTGGGACGCCGATGAAGTCGGCAACCGTGATAAAACTATTGATGCCTCCCATATATTCCCTAAACCTAAGATCCCTAAGCAGGTGGTGGTCAATGATCAACTTCCTTACATCTGTATTCTCAATCACATACCTTATATTGTTAATGCTCGTTTCTAAGAGCTCCCAAGGTAATTTTCTCTCCCCCAGATAGACTGGTGGGCCATCGAGATATACGACCTCTGGATTATGCTCGACTATGAATCGCACCTGACTATTATCGAGGAGTCCCTCAACATCAGAGGAGAATAGAAAGCTATGTGTTCCTCTCTCTATGAATACCTCTAATACATAGCCAAGCTTTGTATTTTGTTCTCCATGTGGAACAGGATCTGAAAAACTTATCAGTGTATCACCTATAAAAAATTCCTTACCATCAGCAATAATGATCCTCTCTGGTAATCCCTCAATACGCTTTAGGAATGCCCTAGATCTCCATCTTTGGCTATCATTAATCATGCTTTGGGGATCCTTGATGAAAAGAATCTTTCCCTTATAGATCTCGATATTCCTCTTGCGGCTATGGTGATCATAGTGATAGTGCGTGATAATTATTACATCAACATCTTCCGCGTACTCAACAATATTGTTCCATGACTCCTCAAGAGCCTTCAACTCTACCTTGTGAGGGCGGAGACCAAATCTTCTTGGGCCTAGGGCGGCGGATGGGTCTATAAGTATGGATGTGTCTCTAGTCTTTACCAACGTGGCCATCGAGCGAACGCCGAGGGAGTCCGCGGCGATGGGTTTGATTCTCATTTTTTCTCCTCAAACTGTCGCGTTATGTCATTATATGTTATATAGGTCCAGCAGTAGGTACAGCGTAGTTTTAGTGGTTCGCAGGATATTACGTCAAATACTGGCTTTACGGGCTCTCCAGAATTAGTAATACATGTCGGGTTAGCACATCTCAATATACCACTTATTCGTTCTGGGAGTCTTACATTGTATTTCTTAACCACTTTGTAGTCCCTTATTATGTTTATTGTTGCTGTTGGTGCTACGAGAGCTATCAGGTTTACTTCATCTTCCGTGAGTTCTCTATTTTCTATCTTAACGATATCTTTTTTTCCCAGTTTCTTGGACTCAACATTCATCACCAAGGCAATAATATAATCTTCCTCCCCGGTTATTCCAAGTATCCTGAGGACTATGAGACTACGTCCCTTAGGTATATGGTCTATCACGGTACCATTCCTGATTTTTCTCACACGTAGTTCCCTATCTGACATTCCCACCCCTATAGGCAATGACGGAAACTTCGATATCCACACCTTTGGGTAGATCTGCAACTCCCACAGTAACCCGGGCTGGCTTATGATCCCTAAAGTACTCCGAGTATACTTCGTTGAACTCTTGGAACTTTTCTATGTCGCGTAGGAAAACATAGACCATCACAACATCACTAAGACTACATCCAGCCGCCCTAAGTATTGCCCCTATATTATCCATAACGCATCTCGTCTGGGCCCTAATATCCTCCCTAACAACATTCCCTGTTTTTGAGTCAATAGGTATCTGGCCAGAAACAAAAACAAAGCCCCCGGCTTGGATAGCTTGAGAATATGGCCCAACGGGCTTTGGTGCCTCCTCAGTAAAAATAGCCCTTAGCATTCTCAACCCCAAGTAGAAAAAACATTATACAGGCTTATGAAGTATTGGTAATACTTAGTTATTGTCCAGATGGCTGGCCGGTCTGTGTCTCTTCCTTTTTTTCTTCTTCCTTTTTTCTGGTCACTATCTGGAGTATTGTGGGTTCCCTCTCCTCTTCTCCCTTCTCCTTGGTAGCCTCGGGACCTGTTGGGGTCTCCGCAGCTGCCTTCTCAGCTTTTCTTTCCTCAAGCAACATCTGGAGTTTTATGGGCATACTCTTCAAAACATATACCTCCTCCTGCCGTCCCTCAATATTCTTTATCTCAGGCCTCAGCTGAGTCATAAGAATCTCGAATTGGGGGAACTCAGAAAATATGGTCTTTATAACGGCCGTATGTACACCAAACTCAGAGATGTATACCCTCTCTATATACCCAACATGCTCTCCATCCTTAGTAAAAACCTTTTTTCCCTCAGGAAAACGGATAAACGACACATTCACCACCAGATTTTGTCAAAAAATATTGTTATTTTTTATTAAAAAATCCGAAATGAGAATTTGAAGAACAATGGGTTAGACTTTGCACTATATGAGGGAATGTTAAGAGTTAATTATCTCTGTGCTAGTTTTCTTAATTCTCTCCTTATGTTCTCTGGTAGAATGTCCATAAGAACCCATAATCCTTCATCCCAACTCAAGAAGATGACCCCCAACATGTCTCTAAGTGTTGTGTTTATAAATATATCCTTCCTGAATGGACAGACATACAAGTAAGCATTTACCCATTTCGATTGGATTTTCTCGGCTTTGACTCGTACTCTAACAGTAGTTGGTGTCTTTCCAAGAAATACTTTTGAGAATCCTCTTGTCTCTATGACCTCGATAATTTTAATCCCGGCAGATTCAGCGATTTCTCTCGGGACTATTATGAATGGGTGTCTTTTTTCGGCGGGAGCTCTTAATCCAGAATTACAGTATGCTGGACCTCGATATATTATTCTTCCCCGATACTCTATCTCTATCGGTATCCATGGGCCTATTTTTTCTTTCTTTCTACGCACAGAATCACCCTCGATGGGTCAACAATAAGGTGATCCCAATATATTTTCATCCTTTTTTTTATTCTCCCGGGACTTTTTTTCAAGTATATCACCATAATATATTAAGAAACCATCACTGAATTAAACCTTAATCTAATACGATGTTAGATCCTATTCTTCCTGAGTCCTTGTGATTGTTATGATGTCCGTATTGGAACTCTATGGCTTTGGTGTTCTTTCCATCGGGCCTCGGGGTTGGTTTACATATAGTTTCGCTTTTATTATGATTATCCAACATGTTTTTGGTCTAGCCGTTATTGTTGGTGGTTTTCTTGGTGTCCGAGAAAGATCTTATGGAAAAAGTAGTAGAGGCCATCATGCTTGCTGAAACATCAATCCCTCCAGATGTGGAGAACATGATAAGGAGGGCGTATGACTCTGAGGAAAGTGAGGTCGGTAAGGCACAATTATCAGCAATACTTGAAAATATAAGGATTGCTAGGGAGAATAGACTCCCAATATGCCAGGACACAGGACTATTAAGCTTTATTATGGAGATTGGGGATGATTTTCCTATAAAACCATCAAGGATAATGGGAATACTCAAGGAGGCTGTGGTTGAGGCGACGAGGAGAGTACCACTAAGGCCCAATGCTATTGATTTCTGGGCTGAGAAGAACACAGGAAATAATGTCGGGAGGGGTATCCCAATAGTACATATTGAACCCGTACCTGGAGACAAATTTAAACTTGTTGTCTTCCCTAAGGGTGGAGGATCAAGCTATGTTGCTAAATTATATTCCATACCGCCCGCGAAGGGTCTGGGGGGCGTCGTCGAGGTAGCAGTCAAAGCTGTCTTTGACGCTGGGCCGAAACCATGTCCCCCAACATTTATGGGGATAGGGATAGGTGGAACTGAGGATCTGGCAGTGTCTATGGCGAAGAAGGCGCTGATAAATAGGATGGATGAGAATAGCCCTGTGGAAAACATAGCAAGGGTTGAGAGAGAGATTGTTGAAAAGGCGAACAGCCTTGGGATCGGACCTATGGGTCTCGGAGGGAAGTGGACAGTATTTAATGCGAGGATAGAGTGGGCCTGTAGGCATCCAGCAACATTCCTCGTGGGTATAGTATTTAATTGTTGGGCACTAAGAAGAGCATTTTTGGAGTATAAAGATGGAGAATTAATCGTTTATCAATAGAGGTGTGATGTATGGGGGAATATCACCTAAAAACACCACTATCAGAATCCGATGTTAGAAAGCTTAGAGTAGGAGATATTGTATATGTTTCAGGCCTCATTTTTACGGCACGCGACTCAGCACACAAAAAGATGTTGGAGATAGCCAAAAGAGGGGAGGAGCTACCATTCAACCCGCAGGGACTGCTAGTGTATCATGTAGGGCCTGTCGTTAGGAAGGTTGACAATAAATGGGAGATAGTGGCGGCTGGACCTACAACATCAGCGAGAATGGAGGCTCTAGAGGCAGAGTTTATAAAAACATTCAAAGTACGTGGCATAATAGGTAAAGGAGGAATGTTCGAGAAAACCACACAGGCATGTAAGGAATATGGAGCTTTCTATGGGGCATTTGTTGGTGGCGCGGCTATCTTGGCTGCGAAGGCGATAGAAGAGGTGGAAGCCGTGTATTGGTTGGAGGAACTGGGTATCCCTGAGGCAGTATGGTTGTTAAGGGTAAATAGGTTTGGGCCACTAACCGTAGCTATTGATTCCCATGGAGGAAACCTATTTTTGAATGTCCTGGAGAGGGCAAAGTCGAACCTCAAGAGGATTATACAATTAACCTTTTTATAGGAGGTCAAGTTATATTTATTTGGGTTGTGGCTTCGCTCTTATCCAGGGGGTGGGCCTTGTCTGATGATGACTCTAGGATCTCGGACTTTGCTAGGAAGCATAGTTTTGTGATGGCTAAGAGTGTCCGTACCGATGACAAGACGATGGTGTATATCCTCGCTCAGAAAGAACTTAGCACAAAGGATAAGAGTGATATAGAGAAGGACTTCACTAGATGCTTTGATCCCTCAAAATTCAGCATATTGTTCATCCGCGACCTGCACCCAACACAGCTCAAAAAAGTGTTGGAGGAATACAGAACGGTATATATTGAGAATAAGGAGCTATGTGAGGCGATTTTGGCATCCCTGCTTACTCTGAGTCATGATTTCAGACATTTCGTAAATGAGAAAATGAATATGACTATGAGGAAGAGGCTTAGGGAGATCTTAGCTGGTATTCATTCAGAATAATTATGAGGTATTCCACATTGAGTAGTCAGACAGAGATCCTTAAGCCACGGTACGAAGCGATAGAGGAGGCATTATCAATAATGAACTCGATAGTGGGCCGGGATATAGCGGAGGTATTGTCTGATAGCAAAGTAAAGATGGCGCTAAGGGCATCAATTCTGTTTTATGCACAAGGAATTCTTGATCTCGCAAACATTATACTGGCTACTCGTGACCTAACACCCAAGAACCATAGGGAAATATTTGAGATACTAATAAGGGCGAAGATCGTGGATGAGAGATATGCGGGGCTACTAGACGAGCTGGTGGTTCTCAGAAATAAACTCCTGTTTCTATATAGCACTGTGAATATAGAATACTTATACGAGTTCGTTAGAAAGAACATGGATATGATGAACGAGCTATACCACACGATGATTAGGCTTTGTGGGAGTGTATAGCCATGGGTAGGATAACGAAGAAGCTTGACACATGGGAGAAGCCCCTCAGAATAAAGATACTAGAAATACTAAAGCAGAGAGGGGGAAGGATCACGGAAAAGGAGCTAATACAGAAACTCAAGCAAATCTACGCAGACGTACCCATTAAAAAGGTATATGCCGAATTAATGCACCTCGAAATAAACGGACTAGTATATGTTGACTCCACGACACCAGCAAACAAGGTAATAGAGCTTATAGAGGGCAAGAGATGGTTCAAGGCGATGGGTGGGACTGAATAAAGAATGAATAGAAAAACAAAGCTACCACTAGGGAAGGTACCGATAGGTATACTCAAGAAAATATTGGATTATGTAGACACAGATGATAGTGTCCTGGTGCCTCCGGGGATAGGTATAGATGCTGCTATTGTTAGATCTCATGATAATATCATTGTGTCGGCATGTGACCCAATAACTGGAGCATCAAGGGAGGTAGGCTGGTTATCAGTCCATGTAAACGCTAACGACATAGCCGCATGTGCGGCACGACCCCAATGGTATATTGTTACTCTTCTCTTCCCAGAAGACAGTGGGGAAGAGGAAATATATGAGACGATGCGGGGAATAAGGCAGGGGCTAAGGGAGGTGGGTGCTGTTCTCGTTGCTGGACATACTGAGCTAACAAATAAGGTTAAGGACACGATCGTTGTGGGAACAATGATAGGTACACCTATGGTAAGGGGAAGGTATGTTTCGAATAAGGGGGCGAAAGTTGGGGACATAATAATAATGACAAAAGGGGCGGGGATCGAGGGGACATGGATACTTGCGGAGACATTCCACGACAAACTTGGGCTCTCGGAGAAAGAACTAGAAAACATTAGGAAGCTAAAGAAAATGATTAGTGTTCTTCCAGACGTAAAAGCATTGATAGGAATTGGGGTCGAGAATATACATGCGATGCATGATGCCACCGAGGGTGGATTACTGGGTGCATTATATGAGGTGGCTGAGGCATCAGGTGTTGGGTTTGAGGTATACGAGGAAGATATAGTGATACTTGAAGAAACACAGAGAATAGCTGAGAGGCTGATGGTAGATCCGCTCAAACTTATCTCGTCTGGGACGCTCATAGCAGTAATTGATAGTAGATATTCTGACATGGCGATAAAGGCTCTTAGGAACAGAGGAATACAAGCAACAGTAATAGGCCATATAACAAGTGGTAGAAGAATAATTCGTAGGTTGGATGGTGGGATCGTGGAGATAAAGGAACCCCCCATAGACGAGCTCTGGAGAATACTTGGAGAAGGCTGAGGGGGGATGGTAGCCATCTTGGGAGTAGCATCCAGAACGCAGGTATCTGGAGTCGAGGAGATATATGAAACCTACCTAGAGAGGCTAAAAGGGGCCTACGATATAGATATGGGAATAATTTCGGAAATGGATATACTGGAGCATAATTTAGACGAAATATCCAAGCATAGCCTTGTCATAGTGGTTGTCCTAACGGGAGGAACAAGAAAATACATATTGAGGATCGCATATGCCACGCGATATATTGTAATGATAACGCATACGTATCAGAATTCCCTCGCATCAGGTCTTCACGCAGCCTACATAATATCGAAAACGAAGAGACGTAATCTACTCCATATCCATGCGCCTCCAGAAAGATTCAGTGAATATGATAAAGATCTCATCCTAGCACTAAGAAACATCGCAGAATATTATGGCAAGGAGGTATTACTGCTCGGGGTAGACAAGGTATTCCTGTTTTATGAGGAATATAACACTAGTAGGCTCTCCCAAATCCTCGGCATAAAAGTCAAAACAATACCACTTGAGAGGTTTATAGAGCTATATAATAACGAAACAGAAGGAGAATATTTCCCAATGCTGAAATCCCTAGAGGGAGGCCTCTCTAATGAGGTGATAGGAAAAATAACTAGACTATATACACTAACAAGGAAACTGATGAGGGGCTATGTGGGGGGAGGAATAAGGTGTTTCCCACTAATAGTAAGCCTCGGTATAACCCCCTGTACCATTGTCGCAAACCTTATCGATTCTGGAATACCAGTGGCCTGCGAGGCAGACCTACCATCACTAATCACAATGCTACTAATACAAGCAATAACAAATCAAAAGTCCTTTATCGCTAATGTTGAGGACTTCGATGGGAAAAATATTGTGATAGCTCACTGCACAGTCGCCCCATCCCTAACCTCGGATTATCGCTTCATAGAACATTTTGAGACAAAACTACCAATAGCAATCGAGGGAAAATTATTCATGAGGGAGGTAACACTAGTGAAACTATCGCCAGACTTCACAGAAATATTTATTGCTGAAGGAAAAATAACTAGGAGTGGAAGATTCTCGGATAAATTCTGCAGAACACAGGCAATCATAGAGACAAAGGCAGACTTCTCAAAATTCCTCAGTGGGGCCTATGCACACCACATAGTGATGACATATGGCAAGCATGCAGAAAAAATAGGAAGGATCACCAAAGCACTTGGTCTCCGTGTAGTATATGTCTGAGAAGGTATTTGACGAATTCGCGGAGGAATATGACTCTTGGTATGACAGACATAGAGAAGAATTCATCAAGGAGGTAGAATGCTTTAAAGCAATAATAGACGCTCCAAAACCATGGCTGGAAATAGGTGTTGGGTCAGGGAGGTTTGCCGAGGCATTGGGGATAGAATACGGGATAGATCCATCAAAAAACATGGTCAGGCTTGCACAGAAAAGGGGAATAAGAGCTGTCGTTGGCTATGGGGAGCAACTACCATACAAAGATGAGACCTTTGGTGCTGTCTTCATAATCGTCACCATATGCTTCGTCAAAGACCCAATAAGAGTACTGAAGGAAACATGGAGAGTCCTCAAGCCAGGAGGAAAGCTATATATGGGTATAATCCCCCGCGACTCCCCACTCGGTAAGGAGTATATGGAGAAGAGTAAGAGGGGCCATAGATTCTACTCCCTAGCGAAGTTTTACACTATTGGGGAGATCAGAGAGATGTTAGAGAGATGCGGATTTGAGATAACGAAAATAAGATCTGCTGGATTAAAAAAGAAAGACTTTGTGTGTATCGAGGCCATAAAGAGATGATCCCTCCCCCGATAATTATTGCTTAGTGTATGAGTTGCGATTTTTCCTTTATTGCGAGCCCAATTGTAGTTCTCTCTTTCAAGCTTTGCTTGTCTTTCTATACTTTATGCGTAACAATGGGTGTTATTGGTTCTTCTGGTTGTTTTGTGTTTTGATGATGGGTTTTTGATCTCTCTCGTGTATATAACTAGCAACATCATAGATGAGGTATCGATAGGAAATTGTCTATCATGATATACTAGTCTATCTCTAGAATATATCTTCTCACTTCAGTTTAGAATTCCTCATATTTTTACGGGGGGTATCCATATCGCGAAGCGATACAGGGCAGTTTGTGTGTTGTTTACCCTTTGGTGAATGGTCTCTATTGGAGGAAAATACCCAAGCTTCCCTAGCTTTGACAACATAAGTGGAGTAACGTTATCATTCCCCTCTCAGAAAGCCATCCCTTGTAGTTAATGGTCATATGGAATGCGGATCCAGCAATAAAATCTGCTATCTGTATTCCCTTTTCCTTCTGCGAGTCACAAATCCTCACTTTGACCCCGTATAATATTTCTATACATGCTAAGAGTTGCTGTATTTTCGCCCCGAGATTCCCTAGATTTTGATCCAAGCATATCTCCTTTAGCTCAATGACGTACGGTCTAAGCAGAAAATCTAGGATTTCAAGAACTCTGATCACTGAATCGGAAGGGGTCGCCCCTTTCCTTCTAATTTTAGACCTATAGGCCCTTAAAAACCAGTACTCTCTAGAATAGCTGGTGATATTTGCGAAGGGGGAGAAAAACTTATGATGTATTGGTATAACTAATGCTCCAAAGCGAACTCTATCCCCTAGTGTATTAATTACAAAATTGATTATGAACCTGAGGACTTTCCTGTCAATAGGAACTCCTAACTCGGTGAGTCTCTTGAGTAGCAATGAAAATTTTGCCTCTGAGTAATCATATTTCCCACCGTAGCTCCTTAGGATTTTATCGTATACAGAAAGGAGATCTCTCCATATGAAGTTAACAAGATTACTCTCCATTATAGCCAATCCATAACACTTGTAGTGCCCCAACTTGGTTAATTCATCAATAAAACCAATGATGCCCATGCGACAAACACCAGGTTTTAAAAAAGGGAAAAGATAATAATCATAATTGAGGTGCCTCTGGAGGACTATGTCCGAAGGGGGCACGATGAGGTGCCCGCACGGGGACTTTTAAGTGCCTCTGGAGGACTATGTCCGAAGGGGGCACGATGAGGTGCCCCGTGTGGAACTTTTGTTTCTGTTAAAATTAATTAGTTCATAAAGTACCAGAGATATGTAAATCTTACAGAGATAGTCGTATCAGGATTTCTCTTATGAGTGTGGCGGCGACGAGGGCGGATGGGTCTAGAAAGCTTTCTGGGGTTAGCTCCTCAAGGCTTACTATTCTCGCTCCTATTCTTGGGATGTTCTCCAAGAATATTCTTGGGTTAAGACCCATAGGTTCGGGGCATGAGACATTTGGTACATATGCTGGGTCGAAGAAATCCATAT
>CAZVPA010000024.1:12868-23148 GCA_964628995.1 uncultured Nitrososphaerota archaeon
TGAGTAGATCACCTAGGAGCGCTGGGTTTTCCTCAATCTCCAGCAGTCTCACATAATCCACTCCGAATTCCTCAAGGCCTTTAAGATCCTCCCGGGAC
The DNA here is from genome assembly GCA_964628995.1 of uncultured Nitrososphaerota archaeon. Lineage (GTDB taxonomy): Archaea > Asgardarchaeota > Njordarchaeia > Njordarchaeales > Panguiarchaeaceae > Panguiarchaeum. The sequence continues at coordinate 12,967 of CAZVPA010000024.1, forward strand.
ATCGACCTTATACCAACGATACTTATTTTCTCGAAACCTAAAATCTCTCCTATACGCCTAGCGACGCATGCATGGGAATACTTATTACCGAGGTATTCCTCCCTGAAATCAGCATGTGCATCGAGAATAACACAATGTCTTATGGAATCACCCAGAACCATCGCAAGCATTATTGAGACCGTATGGTCACCACCCATGAACACATAGCGTTTGGCGTTAATATGCCTAAGCGTATCCCTAAAACGCCTCAATGTCTCCATAAAATCGCCAAAAGAAACATCAATATTTCCCCAATCACTAACATCGCACTCCCTAACATCAATCCTGAACAACATGCTGAATTCCTCTAGGAATTCGGAGGCGAGCCTAACATACCATGGTGCGAAACGAGCTCCACCTCTACATGAGGTATTTGAATCAAACGGCACACCCAAAAACACGACATTGGACTCTCGCATAGGAGCAATAGAGTACATTGTTTTAGTCGGTGGAAGCAGATATCTCATAGGTACCCCCAGTTAGCACCAAGGTTTATTATGAAGTATGGCTATTATAGTGGGGGAATAGTCTTTATTCCTTCAGATTCTTGTTTGGTAAGGAACATAGCTAACCTATCACCATATCTATGGCTCCACCGCCATCCTGCTTGGTCTCTGGTGTTTCTCCTCTAGAAACGATATTTTTAAAAGTAGGAAATAACCAGATATATATAGCACAAGTGTGTGGGTGTCTACTATGTTGGGGAAGCACATAATCTTGGAGCTCCATGGTGTTGACCGCAGAATACTTGATGACAAGGAATTTCTCGAAGAAACACTAAAAAACGCGGCAATAGTTGCGGGGGGCAGGATCCTAGGGTCATTTTTCCATGAGTTCAATCCGCATGGCGTGACGGGGATCGTGGCGATAGCGGAGTCTCATCTATCCATCCATACTTGGCCCGAGTTTGAGTATGCTGCCATGGATATATTCACCTGCAGGGGTATAGATCCACATAAGGCGGCAGAATATATTATTGAAAGACTAAAACCCAAGAAATATTTCACAATAACACTTTCACGGGGGGAACCATACAGCGAAACATTAGAATCTTGATTTAGGCCCCGGGGGCTTAGCTCTCGGGTTCCCCGGGGTCAGGGTGAGGTGCGTAATGCACCCTCAATTATTATAAAATCTTCCTATTTTTTGTCTGGGACTCTTTTTAGGATTTTTTCATCTACTTCTTGGTGAGTATATTGAGTGGGGATATATGGGATATATTGAGTAGGATTGCCCGAAAGGCGGAGGAGGAGTCAAAGATTCCTGCTTATCCTAGGACGGTATTAAATGTTATGGCTGCTTCTAAGCTTGCGGACGACGTATTTTGGCTCTCTAGATATGCCAAAGAAGCATTTAACTTGATAGTATCAATAGTAAAGCAACTCCACAAGGAGGGTTTTGTCGAGTTTAGGGATGGGGGTGTAAAACTCACAGCAAGAGGCGAGGATTTACTTCGGAGGGCCGACTATGAGCTCATAAATAATATATGTGACAGGTGTAATGGCCGTAGAATAACCATTGATGTACTGGAGGAGGATGTTGTGAAGGAATTCATAAAGATCCAGAGGGATAGGCCAGCCCCAATAAGGGAGTATGACCAGGGATATGTCACTCCACAAACAACTCTTGCTAGGGTAGCATATATGTATCATAGGGGGGACCTAAGGGGGAAAGACATAATAATGTTGGGGGATGATGATCTTGTGTCAATAGCGATAGGGCTCACTGGGAAGGCGCGGAGGGTTGTGGTTATAGATATTGATGAGAGGCTAACGAGGTTTATAGCGAAGGTATCTAGAGACTATGGGCTTGGGATAGAGATCCTTAGGACGGATCTACGTAAACCATTACCAGAGAGCATTGATAGAAAATTTGATGTTTTTCAGACGGATCCATTGGAGACAATCCCCGGGTTCAGAGCATTTGTTGGTAGGGGCATAGCAACATTGAGGGGTCCACGGTGTGCTGGATATTTCTATATTACATTGATAGATTCCTCGCTGGATAAGTGGAGGGCCATACAGAGGATCCTTGTGGAGGAATTCCGCGTAGTAATAACCGATATAGTCCAGGACTTCTCCGAGTACATAAATTGGGGGTATTTTGAGGAGATGCATGGTTGGGAGATCCTGCCAGAGGAACTCAGGATAACTCCGAGGGATGGATGGTATACATCGACGATGTTTAGGATAGAGACACTGAGAGGATCCAAGGGATTCACGGAAGAGATCGTGGATAGGAAGGAGCTTTATGAGGACGAAGAGCTCGCCTCAGCATAGAATGGTGTCTGTCCTTTGAGGATAGCTTTCTTCAGCATCCATGGTTATGTTGATCCAGAACCAAACCTTGGTCTCGTGGATACTGGGGGGCAAGTAGTATATGTATTAGAGATAGCGAAGAGGCTTGGGGAAAATGGGATTCATGTGGACATATTCACGAGAAGGTTCGATGATAGGAGAAAGATAGAATGGGTCTCAGAAAACGTGAGGATAATAAGGATACCCTGCGGACCTAAGCATTTTCTACCGAAAGAGGAACTATTTCCATACTTGGATGAGTATGTGAAAAACTTGATAGGGTTTGTGGAGAAGGAGTCCCTGAGGTATGATATCTTGCATTCACATTATTGGGATGCTGGATATGTTGTATTGCGGGCAAGGGAAAAACTTGGGGCCCCGATGGTACATACATCCCACTCGCTTGGACTTATAAAGAAGAGGCTTCTGGGGGAAATAGGCAAGAAGGTGGATTACAAGTTTGACGTGAGAATAAAAACGGAGAGAGAAATACTGGAACAAGCAGATAAGCTGGTATCAGCGTCACCAATAGAGCCAGAACTAGTAAGGATGCATTATGGGATACGGAGGGAATTTGAGGTCGTCCCCCCAGGGGTTGACATAGACTTCTTTAACCCAAAGTATAGGAAGGTGGATGTGGAGCTCCCCAAAAAATATGTTTTCACCACGGGGAGGATCGAGTGGACGAAGGGTTTTGATCTCCTAGTCAAGGCCTTTAGATATGTTGTAGATGCCCATGGTGATGTTAAATTAATAATTGGTGGGGGCTCAACACAGCCATCGAGAATAGAGATAGAGGTTCGCAGAAAACTCTATGAGATATCCAGATCCCTAGGCATAGAGGAAAACATAATACAGACAGGCAGAATTCCGAATGAGCTACTCCCCGCATACTATGCGAAATCTAGACTGGTTGTACTACCATCAAGATATGACCTATTTGGTATGGTAGCAATAGAGGCGATGGCGTGCGGCAGACCAGTAATAGTATCCAAAAATGCTGGAGTACACAAACTAATTAGTGAGGAATACGGATATGTTGTAGATCCACACAACGAGAGGGAACTATCAGAAAGAATAATAGAACTACTGGACAACCCAGAGAAGGCGGAGGCCATGGGTAGGAGAGGTAGGAGGTATGTCGAGAAAAACCTGACCTGGGAAAAACTCGCACAAAAACTCAGAAAAATCTACGAGAGCATACTTGATATGTCACAACTTTAAAAAACACTATTTTGTAAAGAGATTGTTGGTTTTGAGAGGTATGCGCATGAGTCAAGAAGAAGTAGCCGAGGAAGAAAGAAAGGAAGAAGAGAGGGGTGAAGAGGAGATAGAGCTAAATCCAGACATAAAACTCTTCGGTAGATGGAGCTGGGATGGTGTTAGAGTGAGGGATCCAGGCCTCTATCACTACATCTGCCTCAAGCCAGTATATATACCCCATAGCTTTGGTAGACATGAAAAAACAAGGTTCGCCAAGGCACATGTAAATATTGTTGAGCGCCTAATAAATAGACTGATGGTTCCAGGTAGAGAGAGGGGACTCCCCAAGACTGGTAGGTTTACTGGTAAAAAACTCCATGCGATGAGGATTATTGAGAAGGCATTCGAAATAATAGAGAAGAGAACTGGGCAGAATCCAATACAGGTATTTGTTAGAGCAGTAGAAAACTGTGCGCCTAGGGAAGACATCACAAGCTTTAGGATTGCTGGGATAATAAAGAAATTTGCTCTTGATGTATCCCCCCAGCGCAGGGTAGACCTAGCCCTTAAGTTTCTTGTTGCTGGTGCGAGGAGAAGGTCTTGGAGATCTCCAATAAGTATCGCGGAGGCGTTGGCTGAGGAGATAATCGAGGCTGCGAAGAGCCCTGAAAACGTGAACTCAATAGCAATAAGCAAGAAGATAGAGCTTGAAAGAATAGCGGAGGCAGCAAGATAGCTACTCGGAGATTACCTTCTCCCAAAATTCAACAGGGGTCTTATCCCAAATCTCATCTATTTTATGGCAGGCCACGATCCTTCCATCGAATTCTCTTGGTTCTGGCAAACTATTGATACATTCATCATCAGCAACTGGGCATCTATTAAAGAAGGGACAAAAAGTTGGTTTGATTATCCTTGGTAATGGCTCCCCGGGAATGTACACTATCTTCTTCTTGGGGAACCTTATGTCTGGAATTGCCCCAATAAGCCCCTTAGTGTACGGATGATATGGCTTTCTGAAGATATCTATCACGTTTCCTTTTTCCACAATAATCCCATGGTACATGATAGCTATTTCGTCCGCTATCTCAGCCATCAATGATAGGTTATGGGTGAATATTATCGCTGTAGTCTCAAGTCTATGAATCATCCTCTGCAACAGGGATGCGAGTTGCTTAGCGAGAAAAGTATCAAGGTGTCTAAATGGCTCGTCACAGATGAATAGTTCTGGTTCCTTGACGAAGGCTATTGCGAATGCTACCCGGCGAACCTGACCACCACTAAGTTTGTCTGGATATGTTAGTAGGACTCTTCTGTCAAGCTCCATAGCCTCTATCGTCTTGACGAAGGCCTTGAAGGCCTCATCGAGCTTCCCCCTCTTCGCCACGATTGCCGATTCTAATGTTTGGTATGCATTAGTCATCAATGGGTTAAGATATGTATAGCTTCCCTGCCCAATATATCCTAACTTTGTTGCTCTAAGGATACGCATCTCCATCTCAGAGATTTCCAGAATATTCTTCTCCCTAAAGAATATCTGGCCAGAGATCCTAGCATTCTCGGGGAGAGCCCGTATTATTGCCAGAGCTAGTGTTGACTTTCCGCTACCGGACTCTCCAACACAAGCCACAATTTTTCCTTCGTCGACATCCAAATTCAGGTTATTTATTGCATACACATTAAAGTATCCCTTTTCCTTAAAGAACCTAAGTTCACTGACTATACGCTCCCGTAGGTGCCTATACTCGCCCCCAAGGATACTTATACCCCCTCCTTGTATGAGTCTTAGGTAGCGGGTTAGCTCACCAACGAACTCTATATCCGATAGATTCGCGATGACATACTCACTAGTTGCATAGGAAACATTGAGATTCCTGATGGATAGGAGAGGCATCATCAACACGCAATAGATAGTAATCATGAACCCTATCGATGAAATTTTTATTGCTGTCTTCTTTTTCTCTGCAGTATCATCCAACTTATTAGTGTATCTGCAAGTCTCTCAAATGCCTTATATATGTTTTCTCCGGTCTTTGCAGAGGTCTCTACATAGGGTATCTGGAAACCCAAGCTTCGCGATAGTGTCTGGGCGTATCTCTGGCCGTATTCTGGGGGGAGACAGGAGGTATGGCCTCTTAGGTCTATTTTGTTTCCGACAAGTATAAACGGGTAAGCTCCTCCAGCATGCGTCCAGAACTCTCTGAGCCAGTTAGGGATAGAATAGAAAGTTTCTGGTCGTGAAACATCAAAGACCATTATTGCTGCCTTTGCGCGCTGATAATATATGGGCCTTACCTGTTTAAATGTTGGTTGTCCAGCTAAATCGAAAATCTGCCAGAAAAACCTGAATGTTCCAAGCCCCTCAAATGTGTATACATCCCTTTTGGTATAGAAATCAGCTCCTATTGTTGCCTTATAGTTCTTCTCGAAGGACTGCCCCAAGTATCTCCTAGCAATGGAGGTCTTCCCAACACCCCCATCGCCGAGGAAGACAACCTTAAGCCTCACATCCCGTTGTTGCATTTAGTTCCCCAATAACCAAACTATTTTAATTGGCTTTTAAATCAACCAAATCATATTGGAGTTGCCTAGGTGGAATTCCCGTGAATAGTGGGAACTATTGTGGTAGAGTGTACTCTGGTAGCGTAAGCGATGGGGTGAGGGTATATCTTAATGTTGATGAAAATATTGAGATGTACCCCGTTGGGGCCCTACTTGGTGTTGAGGGATCAAGCAGGAATTATCTTGGCCTCATCGTGGATGTCGGCATGGACCCTACGGTGTTGGCCCAGACAATAATAAGTCCCTTGGTTTCCGAGGACATTAAGAGGGTTTTTATAGAGGATAGAGATGTACATACACGTACACCCTGGGTGCAATTAGTACTTGTTGCTCAGAGTAGTGGTGGTTCTCCTCGATTGGCTGACACGATACCCGAGTTTGGGTCCCGGGCTGTAGAGCCAACAGAAGATGTCTTGAGGGAATTCTTTGGGGTTGAGGATAGGATAGAAATGTGGAATATTGGGGCACCGAAAACACCGAGGGGTATTGGTGTCGAAATACCTATAAGTGTGGAGAGTCTGACGAGACTAAGTTTTGGTATTTTTGGAAAGTCTGGAACTGGAAAAACTTTCCTCGGGAACCTCATAGCTAGCTACATAGTCCTGTATGACCTACAAAAGGGGGAGAGAGACAAGCGGATAAGGCTCCTGATATTTGATATGCATAGCGAATATGCTATAAAGCTTGTGGATGAACTCCAAAACCCCATTGCCGATGGTGTTGCATCGATCTTTAAGGAGGAATTCATAAGGTATACCCCCGACAGAGAATATGTTGAAACATATGGCCTAGAGCCATTAGAGATAAACTACGGGAGACTTACGCTCCAAGACATAGAAATTATTGGCCGTTATTTCGGGGTATCAAACACATTTATACAGCACTTAAGGACGATAAGGTCTAGTCTCCGTAAGCTTTTGGGTGACCTATGGGTATGGGGCCTATATCTCGTCCATGAGGGAGCGGTCGAGGAATTACGCAGGAGCCGGAATGGACTAAGCCTATTGGAGAGAATTATTACTAAACTGGGGGAGAAGGGTGTTTCGGTAAGTATGGATTCTCTTCAAGGCAGACTCCAGGAACGCATAAAGGCCATGTTGGGAAGCACACTATATGGATCATTCATAACACAGTCCTCCAAACTCCGAAGGATATTTAGCTATCCAGTAGCACTGGATTATGACCCAATGGATACAATAGTTGATAACCTACTCAATAGGGATGGTAAACACATAACGATAAGCCTCGGGAAGTATGAAAAGGAGACACCACTCTACATGTTGATAGCTAACATGATCGCTAGGCGCCTACGGGAGAGGATACTCGAGAAAATTGAGCGCGGTGAGGAATTGGAGACAAGGGTAGTAATATTCCTAGAGGAGGCACACAACTTTCTTGGGAAGGAATCATATAAGGTATCCCCGTTCGGGGACATCGCGAGGGAACTCCGCAAGAAGGGGGTCATACTATGTGTTATTGACCAAAGACCTGGGGAACTAGACCCAGATGTTATAAGTATGTTGTGGACAAAATTCATTTTTGCCTTAACACAGCAAAACGATATTAATGTTGCCCTGTTGGGTGCGCCATATGAGCATCTCTTTAGGAAGGTTGTGCCCACACTCCAGAATAGGGAGGCATTAGTCTATGGGCTGGCGGTTAGGTTTCCTGTTGTTGTAAGAGTAAGAGATTATGTGGAGTTCTCCAAGAAATACCTAGTGGGGGTGGCTCGGGGAAGGGAGGAGTCTCGAAGGGAGAAAGAGAGGATGTTGAGGGAGGAGGGTCTCCTGTAGTCCTTTGGTAACACTAACAATTTTATGGTCATGGGGAGTTATTGTATTTTGGTGTATGGGTATCTCTGATGGGAAATGGGATAAGGCTTGTTCATACGAGTGATTTCCATCTTGGGGTTTCCTTTGTTGGTATAAGGGGTTTTAGGATTCAGGAGAGGAGACTTGAGGACTTCAAGAGAAATATTATCAGTATTGTTGATGAGGCGATTAGATGGGGGGCTGATATATTCATCGTGGCGGGGGACATATTCCATAGAGTAAACCCATCACCACGCGAACTTGTCTTCATAGCAGAACAGTTCGGCAGGCTGATAGAGAGGAGGATACATATTATCGCGATAGCTGGTAATCATGACAAACCCAAGATCCCAAATACACATAACCCTCTTGTAGCCCTAGACAAGGCCAAGGCACCATTTTTCAAGTTTGTTGAGTCCCTACCCGACAAACCAATAGTTCTGGAGGCATCATCCAAGAGGATTGGTATTGTGGCGTTGCCATATATAAACCCATATATTGTTGTTAGGGAGCTTGAGAGGAGCTATACTGGCTATATCAAGGAGAAGGTCAAGTTATTGGTTGAAAAACTGGATAGTTATGATGTGGACTATAAGATCCTTGTGGCCCACACATACATTGCGGGATCTAGAGTGGGGGGCTACTACATAAAGCCATCCATAGACGAGAAGATCGGAATCGATGCCCTATGCCCCCTAGAGTTTGACTATATTGCTCTTGGACACATACACACACTACAGAAGGTAAGAGACAATACATATTACTCTGGGTCGATCGAGAGGATAGATTTCTCGGAGGAAGGGGAAGATAAAGGGTTCCTAACGGTAAAGCTTATTGACGGGCATGTCGAAGTAATGGAACATCGCCTCCAATGCCGAAGAATGGTTACGAAGAGGATAAGCATGCATTCTTTGGTGTCCCTCAGCCAGCTCAGGGAAATACTCAAAAATGAGGTTAGGGGTGCTCTTCTTCGCCTGATAATAGATGCCCCCCCAGAGGTGTTGGAGGCTTTGACAAGGAGGTATAGGGAACTGGAGAATATTCTCCTAAATAAGCTGGGGGTCTTTGGGTATACAATAAAGAGGCTTGGAATGGACATGGTGTATAGCGAGGAAAGTAAACAAATAGCCGAACTAAGAATGTCGCTCGACAAATTACTTAGGGAGTACATAAGAAAGAAAATAAGGGATGAGGCCTTGGCTGATAAACTCTATAATCTTGCGGTCGATGTGTTTAGAAAGGTGCTTGGGGAATGAGGCTGATTAGACTCAGAATACAGAACATAGCGTCTTTTGAGGATGAGGAATTAAGGTTTGATGAAATAGAATATCCTGCGTTCTGTTTTGGTAGGACGGGAGCGGGGAAGACAACACTATTTATTGATGCCATAACAGCAGCATTATTCAAGAAGGCGTATGGCAAAAAGGAACAGGGAGTATTTCGTGACATAGTAATGCTTGGCAAGGGATATGGTATTGTCGAACTTGAGTTCGAGGTGGATGGTAGGAGATACTTAATAAAGAGGAAGTTCCCACGGAGGAAAGGTGAATCAAGTGAAGTAAGCTTCTACGAAGTTGTGGATGGGAGAACCATACGGCCTATACATGGAAAAGATATCGAAAAGGAAATCCGAAAGAAAATAGGTATGGACTATGATGCTATGTTATATGCCAATGTTGTGAGGCAAGGGGAGGTATACGAATTAATAGAAAAGAGAAAAACACTGAGAGAAATACTCTTTAGGATAATAGGTATCGACTTTAATAAGGTCAGAGAGAAATTCAGAGCGAAGCGCGACGAGTACCGAGACAAGGTGTCGGATCTCAGGGGGACAATAAATGCATTAAAGAGGGAAATAGGGATAAAGGATGAGCTTAAAGAAAGGCTAAAGTATCTCCAGGAGAGAATACCCATATTAGAGAAGAAACAGAGGGAGATGGACGAGAAGCTAAAAAACATAACGGAAGAAATGGCGAAGCTGAGTAAAAAAATAGGTGAGCTTGACGAAAAAGAGCGAAACCTCGAAAAACTCAAAGAAGAAAAGAAAAAACTCACCAAACAACACAGAGAATTATCCAGCAAGATCAACAAATGGAGAGACAAGATAGAGTCGCTGAGCACAATAGAGAGAAACATACTCGAAAACATTGTTGAGGTATCCCAATTGGTCAGCAAGATAAAGGACCTAGAACGCGATATTGAAAACCTAAAGGGGAGACTTGAAGAAGCCAGAATAATCGAGAAGGAGGAGGAAGTTAGGGGGCTACGTG
>CAZVPA010000025.1:0-22904 GCA_964628995.1 uncultured Nitrososphaerota archaeon
TGGTAGTCTCCCATATCCCTTGGAATCCGCTATTATCCTGAATAACGTATGGAGCTGTTCGGGGGTCGCATGTTTTAGGAGTATGTATATTTCTCCCTCAACATCGATGAATGGTGTCTCCTCAACTTCTTCTCCTGGGGTTTCCTGAGTTCTTGGTGTTTCTCTTGGCTGCGGAGAGGTTTGTTGCTGTGGGGGGTGCGGTGGTTGCTGGGATGGTAGTTGTGGTTGTTCTTCACGTCTTTCTTCTGGTTGTCTTGTGATTTGTCTTAGTGGTGTTATCGGTATTGTCCATTCTTGTGGTGGTGGTCTCCTTATCTCTATTTCTGTTGCTGGATCCCTGATTATTATGTCTGGTACGTACAGCCAGCCCATCTCCTCCGATCTCCTGCATTCTTTTAGGTATTGGTATAGCCATGGGTATTCCTCGAACATCCTCGGTAATGCATACTTCGCCTTCCACCTCCTCTCTGCGGCCCTATATATTCTCCTCGCAATTATCGAGCTCTTCACATCCTCTATTATTTGTAGGAGTAGCCAGTACCATAATGCCAGTACGGCGAGTGAGAATAGCCCTATCCACCACACATAGTTTGTCCATATGTATATCTCTATTATCGTGAATATTGCTATTATGGTGGTTTTCTCGTACCACTTTGGCTTTGTCCATGCCACTACATCGTCCCCGCTCCAGTCCAGCACATCTCTTTTCTCTCTAGGATTCCTGCTTCTAGCCATATTCATCACCAATTTCACATTTTCAGTCGAAATGGGAAAAATAGTAGTTGCTTATCTCCTCCTCTTGAGGTATATTGCTCCCCCAATTACTCCTATTAGGCCCAGTATTCCTAGCAGTCCCAGTATATTTGTTCCCCCTACCTCTCCTACTGTAGTGGGACCCGTGGTTGTCCCTGTTCCCTCCTCCCCTCCTTCTTCTCCTCCCTCTTCTCCCTCCTCTTCAACATGCTGTTTCACCGTAATATGTAGTGCCACAGCCTTCTCGTTTCCAGCCTTATCAACAGCAGTTATGTATATTGTGTGCTCCCCAACTGGAAGAATAATCGTTGCAGTCTCCCCAATCTCAAACGTAGTATTTCTGTATGTAAGCAGTATCCTCTCAACACCAACATTATCCCCCACGGAAACCTCTATCTCAACCTCAGTATAGTTACCAACAGCATAAATCACCGTGTTATTTACCGGAGACACAATCTCGACGCTTGGTGGCGTAAGATCAATCTTGGCCCACAGAGTCCTAACAATCCTATCATTGTAGCCGACAGCCACAAGAGTTATGTTCCATATTCCCTCCCCAAGAGTCAAAGTCAGGACGCCATTGCTATCCAGAACATCCCTCAGCTTCCCATTAATGTATAGGTATACCCTATCAATGTGTGTTGAGCTCCAGGAGAACGATATGTTGGGGCTGTTTATCCACACGTTGTTATAGTCGAAGTTCACAGTGAATGACGCTGGGAAATCAACGGTAAAAACAATTTTTGTTTCGTTCGTGTTTCCAGCAACATCATAGATTCTGAAGCGTAGTATGTATAGGCCATCATTATAGAGCGTCAAGTCAATTGTTGTATCACTGGTGACGACCCACCCACTACCATTAATACTATACTCGACACGGTCAACCCCATAATTATCATAATATTCTATCTCTACATGAACGACAAGGACGGAGGTGTTAGAGACGAAATGAGTGTTGTTCTCCGGAGAGAGAACACTTATTGATGGGGGCTCAAGATCAATATGGACATATATCGAGTATGAGACATTAGCCCCACTACCATAGGCAACAACATCAATTATCCAGAAACCAGAGTACAACCCAGTAATGTTTACAGAACCATTAAGCACAGTCGTCGTGCTGAACTTCTCAGAACCATTAGCATAGACGGCGACCCTGTCAACAGTACCAGTGGTGTTATACTCAACAACAACCCAGCCCCTCCTAATCAGGGAGTTATTATCGGCACAGTAAACACTCAGGGTAAATGAAGGAACAACAGTAAAACTCACAGAATCCACAGTGGTTCTACCCGCCAGATCAGTAACATTCAGAACAACAGTATGATTGCCCTCATATACATTATAGAAAGTATACGAGGTCAGACCAGAAACATCAATCCAGCCCCTATCATCAAGCCTCAGAAGCATACTGGCGATTCCAGTATCATCATAAACATCCCAGGAAACAGTGATAGTGTAATTGTTGATTATCTCCCCATCATAAGGCTCCCTTATGGATACATACGGATCCTGGAGATCCTCAAAGCCAGTGACATTCCACAAGATGTATGGCTTGGAGACACATATGGATTTCGTGAACTCCCCCTCCTCAGCAACACACAGAATCAACCCCTCAAAATCTGTGACATGGCTCCCCCTAGTGCTATATATCTTAATCTCCTCATCCGTAAGGAGGACACCATTACAGGCCCAGACAGCACTCCCATTCAACGTAACATTATCATATACACCACTAGAATGATAAATGATGAAGTTCCCACCAAACCCCATAAACGCAAAACTATCATTGAACGGACGTGCGGAGTACAGATGCTTTGACCCGATCCATGTCTTCGAATCATAATGTTTGACACTACCATTACAGTAGAATACATCAACCACACCATCATGGACAAAATACTCATACCCATCATACCAGACATTTACTGGGTACTGCTCAGGCTTATAGTGATAGAACAGGGTATACGCGACCTCATCATTACCATCGCCATCATAATCCCACAGACACAAAGACCCGATCGCGAGATCCAGCTTATAGAAAGCTTCGGTTATCTTGGAAATCCACAGATCCTCTCCCCTAAACAATAATATGCTAGCCCTAGTGGCCGTATAGTTAACAACACTACAGTACCGAACCCCATTCCTAAAGTAGAGACCTATAGGTCTCTTAGTCCCAGACGCTGGTGGTGTCCACCTAGAAACAATAGCGTCACTATTAACATCAAACGTCAGCACCGTCGTGTTATCAAGCATAAAGTATATGTACTTGTTCGGTAGGTCGAAATCGGCAAATAGAATCGTGTCCGAGATACTGCTTAGATCGGCACTAAACTCTGCACTAAGCCCAGACCAGTACACTACTCCCCCTCCACCACAGAACAATACTACGAAGCCACCAGTGATAGCGTACACACGCAATATTGCCTCCGAGAAATCATAAGTATCCATGCCCCACGGATATACATCTATGACATGATGGAGATTGTAGAAGACAATGTGGGTATCCTTCTGGCTGTAGTTCCAGCCGAAATTATAGTCCAGATCCTCAACATTTGTGGGCCCATAAATCTTCGCTATCTCCCTAGGCCCATAACAATATACACTCCCCTCGATACGTGCTAATGTTTTTGTCTCTAGGTCATGTATGGGTTGAGTGGATATTTCATCCAGAGTGTTATATTGCAGAAAGTGTAGCACTCCATCCTTGAGATACACGACATAGCCGGGGATCAACGCGTAGTCCTCAACCCCCGAGACCTCCTTTCTGAGAACTATAGTATCTTGGTCTCCAGAAGCCATGATAAGATGAAGATGAGTGCCATTGTATATGAGCCAGTCTGGGTCGCCATCGTCATCGACATCACACATAGAAAGCTTTCTTCCACTATAAGAATCTATGTATCCCGCGGATGTATCATCAACCTCCCAACATGTCTCATACCCCTCCCTACCCCATACTTCTATATAACGCATAAAGTAGTCCGCGATGAATACATAGAGTTTATCCATGTATATGCACGGCATCGAGGTGTATCCCCAGCCAAACTGAACCCCGCCCCCCTCAACAAATGCTTTAATATGACAAGACTTATTGTCATCACTATAGAATGAGCAATACCAATCACCACCAACATAGTATATCTCTCCAAGCTTAACCCCAACCTCACCATGCCATACATAATCCCCAGTACAGTTCCAATAAACTGTGAGATTACCCCCATACTTATACGTGACTATAAGGCTATGGTCTGGCGACGTAAAATTAGCAATAAAGACACTATCAACCTCCCCAGCAAAACCACCAAGCCAACGCCTCCAGACGACATTAAGCCTATCATCAAGAACAATAAGATAGTCACCATCAACAACCACAACCTCGTCAAAACCATCCATATCCAGATCCCCAACATCGTATCCACACTCAGAAAAGCCGTCCACAACATAAACATAATCAGTACCATTAATAGCGATAAAATCGGAGCCCACAAGGAGAAGACGGGCACCATAGTGTGTCATGATAGTATCAATATGTCTAATTCTTCCCGGAAACACACCCAAGTACTCGACATGGGTGAATGGGACGATACCATCATCGCGAATAGAAAAGTCTCTATCTCGAGGATAAGAGCTTACTTGATGACTGCTTATCCCATAACCCGATGTTAATGAATTTTCCAAAAAGCAGTTCTTGCCCGATTCCATATCAAGTGATATATTATCTGTGGGCTCCATTAGGTGCCCCGAAAGCACGACCAAAGACAGCATCAGGATGCCCAGTAGCACGGCACCAGGCATCCTCAAAGCACTCACCTTTATATGAGTGCTTTAATACATAATGCTGGTTTAAGTATTTAAAAGAAACACAAAATTCTACATCATCCTCATAGTGGGTGCTCTCTAAGGAGCCGGAAATTAATATATGAACTTCAGATATGCACCTTTAAATTATATAGGCTTATCTGCTGACTTGGAATAATCAACAAAAGTTTTATAGTAAAAATATTCTGTATTAAGAGTGTCATCCTAGTGGGTTTCTAAGACTTTACCCCTTTTTTGGAGCGTCTATTAGCCATGAATCCTCAGAAAATATATAAAAAATAGTCTGATGAAATCTTCTTCAATGAATCCTTCGACTGAAGTTACAATTTGTATGGCTGCGACTTATCTGAGATATAGTTAGCTTTTTAATAGAAGAGTAACAAAAACGTTATTATTGCCCTAATAATAAGATACAAAATAGATATGTAGGGAAGTAATCTTAGAGACTTTAAGTTTTTCAGATCCCTCACCGATCTTATTGTTCCTTTAGCAAGATTATATAGAATCGAGGCTCCAGTCAATAACACTAAAAATATTAAAATTTCTGCTATGATGATTTCTGCTATGATAGTTATTGGCAGAGAAAGTACTATTGTTAGTGAAGTTATTGTACGCGGAATAATGATTGTTGTGCCCAAAACAGCTAGTAGTCCCATAAAGAAAATAAATTTTCTGGTTCTGTCAATATTTTGAATATCCCAACGAGTAACATAGGTAATAATGTCTTTTGAGGCCAAATATAAAGCCCCGATGGCAAGAGAGACTGTAATTAGGTCAAGTCTTCTTCTCTTTTTCTTAGTCACATAAAGCTCAATATCGATCGGTAAGCCATATAAGATATCCTTTTCTAATTGCTCATTAATATTGGACAAACGTGAACTAATGGTCTCACCAAGAAAATCATATACGCTGGTTAAGTTATTAATCACAAAAAAGACCCACAATTTTATATCCAAAGCAAAATTTCTGATGCTTTCTAGAGGTTTCTCAATAATAAATTGTTCAGTCCCCTTAGCAAAGCTAAGAATTTTACCCTGAGGATCCCGGCGAAAATCTGGATGTTTTTCCAATAATAACTTGAGACTTTCGGTAATCCAGTATAAGCAAGTTATTATGCTAGCAGAATCCCATCGATTTACATTGTACCAAAACTTATGTATGTTATGTATGTACATATCTATTATAGTAGGGTAATCCTTCATGTTACCTATGGATAGTACTATAATCACTAGTAATGAGATTGCCATCATTTTAAATTCATAATTCTTAGATCTTTCAATGATTGGAATGATGTACTTGATGAGCCCACCTATTATACTCCCAACGTTTTTCTCTTCACTCTGGTAGTGTTTCGTGATTGTAGCGATTGCATGAAGATAAGTTAAAACGTCTCTTTCCTTAATATTGTAGATTTTCTTATTTAGTTCTCTTAAATGGAGTTCTAGTATTCGTATCAGAGCATCACATGAGCGGGCATACTTATGTTCTTGTCTATAGTGCTTATATGCATTCTTAGTGAACCATAGAATTAGTGCCGAAAGCTCTATGTCTGGTTGCATGAAGTGCGAGTCCCATAGAAAAAGTGGTGTGCGTTTCCTTTCAATAAAACTTATGAGCCTAGTCAATGTCACATCGATAGAAGGACGATCCTTCATTATAGAAACCACAATCTCTCTCTAATCTCACTATTAGGTGGTCTTAATAAGTATTCTCTATGAATGATAAATGAATTTTCGATATCCTCCGAGTCGAGCATCCGCATTAACCTTGAAAGAATACTTGAGTAATAGAGAGGTACTGGTAGTCTTATCTGCCCCCAAAAGCTTCTCCAACTGAGAAATGTCAAAGAGTGTATAGTGAACAAAACATCCCTTAATGTTTCTTTAGGCTTACCAGACGATGACATCTGAAGGGTAACTTTTATTGGTCTAGGGGTACCCATACCATAATATTTTCTCATATAGACACCCGTTGTTGCTAAATAGGCTTGATTATTGGAAACTATACAGTATACTCCTTTGTCAGGCAGATAATTTTCGGAGTCTATGTTATACAATCTTATAGGATCCATCACGGAAACTATCGCAACATCAACAAATATTCCCCTCCTGATAAGCTCAAGAATAAACCCTTTAATAAGCTCATGTTTAAATGGTTCTCTTGTCAGTATTAATACCTTTCTGTAATCCCTGTTAGTCGAAGTACTACTTACACATTCATCTATCACTGTTTTTATAGCCTTTACTAGCTCATCCTTTTTTGTACGGCATAAAAAGGCGTCCATGTATTCCCAATTCCCAAAATTATCAAAAACACTTACAACCCCATAAATCTTTACTGTTGGACCCGTTATTTTTTCATATACCTTACGAACACCCCAACTGATCCCAATGGTCAAATCATAAGGAGTAGCATTATATAATGTCCACGGAACCCCTCCCGCTTTAGCGAATATATTTAATGCGAGATTTAACAATGCAGGCGTAATGTTTTGTCTTGTTTGCTGAGTTAGGAGAGATGATCTTAATAATCGTATGATTCCGCTATCGCTATACACTTGTGTTATGATATTATACCTGAGTCCATAGGCTTTTAATTTAGCATAGAATTTATCTGGATTATCAATAGCCTTGGAAAGTAGTGGTATTAGAACTACAGTATTATTGGTGATACCACCTTCAAATTCCTCTACGATTTCCCTTATAGCCTCCATTCTTAATTCAGTGAGATCAGAATATGTTACCTGCCTTTTTTCAATTCTCACAGTATTACCAGACATAGAAAGAACATCTGAGAGTATCTTCTGAACACTCTCTTGGACAAAATTAAAGATATTTCCGTACTCCGTAATCAGATGGTCGTCTGAGGGAACCAAATGTATAATATTTACATCGACGCCCTTATATGGACCGTAACTCTTTAGACCAAAATATGGCCTATAAGATACTTGTTCTCTGCCATACAGTCTTCTAAAAGATAGCGGCACGCGAGGCAGAACTCCCGCTACCATATACACTTCTAATCGCCTATAAATAGCTTTAATGGAGTACTCTCTATGGTTATTTCTCTTCCAATGAATTTCATTCCTTGTAAAGAGAAGATAAGGTTCTCTAGCAGAATTTGAGTATTTTCAAAGCGTTTAAGAGCTGCATATCTATCCTTCTTTGATGCTTCAGTTATATGAAATGATGCTAACTTGACAATTTTTGTGATCGAACCATCTATGCGCAGTTTCTCACGAATATCGTCCAAAACTTCAGGTCTTGGTAAAGGATAACATTCAGACAACAAAAATCTTTGCTGAACAATCCTCCAATCGGATCGTACCTTCCTTATTCTGACACATACAATATCCTCTTCAGATATTTCTTTAATCTCCCATACGATCTTTCTCTGTTCCTTGTAGAAAAATCGATCAATTTCAACGTTAACACTTATAGCATTGTAAGGATATACAATTTTTTTCGATACTATTTGCTCCATTGTTATTGTGGGCTCTATAACTAGACTATAGTCGGCTATTAATCCAATGATCACTCGCTGTGAAAAGCTAGAATCCATGGCGTTAAAGGGAATAACCTTAATGCTTAATGATCTATAAATATCAACTATTTCTCTTGTTCTGTCGTGATTAATTACATGCGATTCATGCCTCTTATATATTCGACGCCGCGAAGTGATTATCCATCCTTGTTCATGTATACATTGAAGAATTCTATTCTCAAGATCCTTTGCAACACCATACAATATACGGTATTGGTCTTCTAAAGAAATATCACGAAGCTTTATTAACCTATCTAACAATAACTCTATATCCATAGTGTCTTCCAAAAGTATTTTAAATTCATCCCGCAGAAGATCTCTAATAGAATCTTCACTCGAAGAAAAAATTACTAGATTCCCATCAAGAGTTCTGCCAACACTCAGATCTTGAGGCAGTTGCCCACTGCTCATGAGAGCCACTCTGAGATCCCGAATAATCCTTGTGGTCGATACACTCAATACCTCGTGGGGTATCTCTAGGAAGAACAGATCGCTTAAGTCCTCAATGATTATAGGAAATATATTCGTGCTATAGCGCAATTCTATGCCCCCTATTAAAATATATCCCATTGAAATAATAAAAACAGCTTTTAAAATTGTTTGCAATATTAAGATGGTTATTAGATTTCGTGTTGAATACTTGATTTGTTTAAAATATAACAGTACATGCAAAAATTTAATCTATTCGGTAGAAGACGTCATCAAAATGTTATTGTTGGTACATATGTGCTATAGGGTAACCATAAAGATTTTTCAGTTAGCCACTAATAAGATCTTTATTATCTTATCTATTTTTTCTTTTAGTAGTCTAAAATTCAGAAGGAAATCTATATTTCTTATCGCATAATCTAAAGACCTTCTCATTTTTCTCCATGCAGGCCCATCTGTAACCCATATAAAATTATAGCCTCTCCGTCGAAGTTCATTTTGGAGATGAATATATGACTTGACTATTTCTTCTGGTTTGCTTCCCGTTATATTGTAGAAATTTGTCTCAATGATGACCCTCGGTACATCATTAGCATATATCACAAAGTCAACTTTTTTAGGAATATTTAGACCAAAGCTTGATAACGGAATTTGCCTTTTATATGTGATATTGGGTTTGGGCGTGATTGTAGGGATTTTAGATGCTAAAATAGAATCTACCAGTTTCTCAAATATATCTCCACTCCTATTTTTTCTGGCATTTGTGTCCAAACCAACTTCTACACCGATCAAGTAATCATATAGATTTTTGACATCATCAAAAAGCTTTATAATACCCGATTTATCCGCAAAGTATACAATTTGATCGATATTTTCCTGAACCTTACTTACGGAGAAGGAAATTTGAAGAATCTTTAGCGCACCATCAACAAGGTCTAAAACTTCCAAACTTCTCTCCCGAATGGCGATAATCATAGGTATTACTTTAACGGCGCTAGGATACTTTAATAATAATTCTCTGAAAAGATTGCAACGCTTTTCGTAATTTGCTTCGCGAGCTAAGGAATCAAACAAATGTATTTCGAACTTAAATCTTTCAACGTTTTCTCGTACTTTATTCCAGTCTACGAAGTATTCAAAAGTTTTGTTTGTTGGTAGTAATGTTCTAAGGAAATATTCTTTAAATTCTTCAAGCGAATTAAATCCCAGCACATCATACCTAACCATTATTATCAGCCTTTTTCTTCCAGCAAAGGCTACTGTACTTATATTTTTTGTATTCGTCTTCGCTTTCTGGTTTCCTAAAGATAAATAATTTTTCATGATAAATAAGCAAGAAATCTCTTGAACTAGCCCTCGACCATACTTCTCTTGTGGTTTTCATTTTATGCTGTATCTTTATTACCTCTTCTTTGAGTATGAATCCTGCCTTTAGGAAAACATCTAGCACATAATGGGATATAGGCACATAATGTTTTCTAGTTCTAGTATCCCCAATAAGTATGGCACAGTATTTTCCAGGTTTCAGTATGCGGTAAAATTCCTTCGCGATCTTATACATCCAATCTAAGTATTCTTGTAGGTTTTTAGCTTTTGAAAGGTCACCTTCGATCCTCCGGCTTTTACTATACTTAATTATATTAAAGTATGGAGGATGCGTGGCGATCAGATCAACACTATTGTCTTCTATCTTGTCGAGATTTCTAGCATCACCATGATATACTTTTACCCAAGCTCTCTTGATAAGGTTAAGATCCTCCTTATTAATTCCCCAGAAGCCCTCAACCCTGTTTTTACTAATGTACTCCTCCAATTTCTCTATATATTTTTCTAGATAATAGAGCCTATGTAAAGTTAATATGACAGCAGGAAAGCTTATATCAACAGCAATACAATTGCGACCCAATAATTTCGCTTCTATAGCTGTTGTTCCACTACCAACCATAGGATCCGCCACAATATCTCCCGGTTTTGTGTACATAAGCATTAGTGCTCTAGGTATCTGTGGTGCCCAGTTCCCCCTATAATCACCTTTATGTGTAGCCCATGCACCACGTTTTGGGAATGACCAAACTGTTGTTGATACATCCGTTAACTCGTCAGTTGTCGGTTGTAATCTATCGATCTGTATAGGTTTTAAATCAATTTTTTGGTCTTCAATTGTTATATGATCATATTGCTCGACGTACATCTGATATATCCTATATGTGATCTCCCGCATCTTAATTTCATTTCTTTGCTCATTTTTTGCCATACTAATGACCATCAAAAATTACAACGCATACCAATTATAAAGTAGCAAAATAATACTATAAGTAGCATAGGAATTTTTATCATGAATTTCTGTAGCCGTATCGATAAGTGCATTGGTATAAGTCTTTTACCACATAAAATCGTTTATTTTACTAGTGGCAATCTGTTTCTTTATTTCCTCCATTAGTTTTGCCCTGCGACTGTAATTCCAGTAGTATATATCCTCAAGAATAAACATCCATTTCAATACCTTAAGTATGAACTCTATGCTCTCACCTGCTTGGAATTCGAAATCAACTTCTTTCAAGATATCTTCAGGATCGAAACAATTATAGACTTTAGTAATCAAACTCATAAGTTTTTTGAATGCATCAGGATTCTCCTTCTTTTTCTTCATTAGATCGTTAATTATTTCATCATGTGATGGCATATACGTTCTTTGCGGGCTCTCAACCCAGATCTCAAAGTCAAAATTGAATCTACGCGTTGGCCTCCGTATAAAAATTCTTCTTCCATCCCGTAATTCCTCGACATAGTATACATACCTTGTGAAAGGTCTTTCTTCTAAGAAGGCTTCAAGAAGACTCCGCACTAGTTGAAGACAGTCACCTTGAGCTTTTAAATGTAATTTTCTTTTTTCTTCGCCTCTAATGCTCATATTTTTCGCCCCATTACTATAATACAAAAATCAAGAATAATTTAAGCTCGTTAGTGTCAAGATTCTAGTAGATAGATCTTATGACTGTTGCTTGTCTTTTTAAATATTATTTTACGATCATCATTGATCGTTAGGTGATCTTCGTATGGCGTATTGGCTTTGTATTACAACTAAGGAGAATTGGGGAATAATTAAAGATAAATTAGTTTGGGGGGTCGCTGATAGACATTATAAAGTCATAAAAAGGGTAAAGAAAGGTGATAAACTCCTCATATATGTCATCTCACATCGGGAAGATAACAGAATAGTTCCATCCCAAATAGTTGGTGTCTTCGAGGCTACTTCAGAAGTATTCAGAGATGAAACCCCAATTTTCGTTTCACCCCGAGGAAAAACAGAAGTCTATCCAAATAGGATAAGGCTAAAGTTAATAAAGATATTTGATCCTCCAATCGAGTTTAAGCCTTTAGTTCCAAAATTAAAGTTCATTGTTAACAAAAGAAAGTGGGCTGGCTCATTGCAAGGAAGAGCTATGCGAGAAATTCCAGAGGAAGATTTCAATACTATTATGTCCGCTGGAGGATAAAGTTATGTCTGTATTGTTGGATCTAAAGTCATTAAAGCGAAAAAGCAAGAGAGAAAAAGAACACGAACCTAGGGTACTTAATGCTATTGTAAGGAAGGAATATATTGACAAGACATATTTGATGAATCAGATGCCTTCTATTAATGTTCGTGAGTGGTTAGAACAACATTTTCGAATAAAGGATATTCGAACCCAATTTAGACTTTTTTTAGTGGAGGATCTTGGCGATTTTAAAGTTTTTATAGAGGTTCCAAATGGAAAAACAGAATATGACTTTAATGTATGGTTTTGCATATTTAAAAATAATGATGAGATAATACTTAAAATACCAACACATGATTTGCTAGGAAGATGGTTCATCAAGCTTAGACAACAGTCTCCTTGCATTGAGGAATATCTCATAAATGCCATTCTGCGTTTAATACGTGACCGCATGCCTATTGGACAAGTTCTCAAGAAGTACTTTACTGGGCTTTCTAGTGAACTATATGATGAGATTCATAAATTCCTCTCAACTCTAAAATGGATAGCGATACAAGAAGATGCCAATTATCCCCCCTCACAGGGCAATCTTGGTTCACGTTTCTCACTTGCGGTCTATGTTCTTTTGGAAGCTGGATTTGAGTTAAAAGATATACGCCGAGTGATCAAATTTAGATAATAGCGGGATTTCTTTGCCTAGAAATCTATGAAAGTCTCTTAAAAATTAATTTTTATAATATTTACAAGAACGGTAATGCATTATAAGTTGCAGTGAAATCATTTTAATAGTTCAAGTAGAGCTAATATGGGAGTGGTGGGCTTATTCAGAATCGTTTGTATTCATTAGATAACTTCGTGAACCTAACATCTGCTCTCTTGACCTTCTAAGTTCTTCCCTCAGCTTTCTTTGTTCTTCATTCAAATCAGTAGAATCAAGATATTTCTTAAGCATTTTGAGGAGTTTATCATAATCCTTGTCTCTGTAGAACCTAAATGCAAAACCTCTTCTCGGGATACTAATAATGGGGTTTCTCCCCACGATACATGTCATAAATATGTCACCCCCATAAACTGTTTCACTTACTGGGCGTCTAGTCATTATTTCCCGCAACATTATATCCTCCAAAAATATGGCTTCTTCTTTTTCTAGAAAAAATGCCAACGTTATTTCTCGTGATAGATCTGCATGAACATCTAGTCTCTCCTTCTCGTCAACAATGATATATCTTTTGTTATTTACATTATCGAATATCGACCATACATCAATATCATCCTTAGATATTTCAGCTTTTTCAGACAGAGAACAATTGTGTATACTAAATACTTTTCTAAGCTCCTCTGAAACAACTTTATTGTTGAGATCTCTCTTAAAGTTAGGACTCATACTGAAAAGGAATTCGCCCTCTCTAACAATGTATATGCAAGAAAATTTCCCAGCGACGGGGGCATACCCATGGAACATAAATTTTCTGGTAGGTGTAAGAAAGCTTACGAGTTCATCAGGTACATGTTCTGGGATATGAACTGGAGCATAACCCTCAAACCCAAACCGTAATATGGTAATTAGTCTTCTCTCTCCCACTAAAGCCACCAAAGCTAACTAATTTAATATTTAAAATCTCGCTAAAAAGCATATGTTCTTATGCGGGCCTCATCTTGCCATATAAAGAGGTCTGGACTCCTAGATAGATTTTCTTATAATCTCTCCAATTAGATCCAGAGCTATATCTCTTCTAGCGATATTCTGACACATTTTCTCCAAGATTCGTTTTGTTCTTTCCATATCAAATTCTGTGGTTACTTCTGCCGCTAGGATGTGCGTTAGTTCTCTTCCGTGATACTTTGTTGTGAATGTTCTTATTACTAGTCTTGTATCTCCTATTTTTACCTCCTCGGCTCTTCTGCTTATTGTTGATAGTGTTACTGGTATCTCTGGGTTCTCCATTAGGAGTCTCGCAAATTTTGTATACCTCATTGAGCAGAGTAGCATTGGTCCGTGTTGTGGGTGGAAGTATATTATGTGGATGTTCTTTATTCCTATTTCTCCGAGCTTTGCTGCTTTCTTTTCGCTTATCTCTAGTGTTGGCACTCTCTTTGTCCCCTCGATGATTGTCCTCAGTTTTCCATACTCCTCTATTAGCTTCTCTATGGCCTCCCTGTTTGTCACGTAGATTTTTCCTAGTTGTTTCAATAGTCCGTATCTGTGTAGTGTCTCTAGGATGTCCTGTGTTATTCCCATTCTTTTTGCCTCTTCTTTGCTGAACGCCCCCATTATCAGTATCTTTTTGAGTGTTTCTGGATCCAGAATCGCGATTCTATGCGCCATATACCTCAACCCTTTCCCTCCTGCATACCAGTGACAGGAACATTATGGCTATGACATAGGATAGTGTTATGTATATCCCAATATTCATTCCGAATCCGTATGTGTTTAGTGCGAATACTATTGGTGTTAGTGCTAGGAATATTATGCTTAGTGGCTCGTAGTATATTGATGCCTTCAGCACCATTCCCATGTCCTCTATGCTTGGTATTCCCTCGATGAATATGCTTACTGCTAGCCACAGAAACAACATTGCGAATATCGTCTGTGCTCTAAACAGTATTGCCATATTCAAGAATATAATGTATAGTGGTATCGCCACCAGCGCGGGGAACATCGCGAATATGAATATCCATACTGGATGTTCCTTCGTGAGAATCACGCCCAAGACGCTTCTTTCCCAGCCTATCCTGAACATTGCTATGAACCTCATCTTCATCCCCTTTAGCCTCGCAAAGAGCATGTGTGACGCCATATGTATCAGCATTCCTGGGAACAGCAGTATCCTAACCAGGTTTCTCAGTCCACTCCAGCAATATCCTAGGATTAGTAGGAAGAACCATATGACTATCATTAGTGCTGGGTTTAGGGCTATGCCCCACAGCATGCCATAGACAAATTCTGATGGGTCAAAAACCCCAAAATCCATACTACCCACCAAAGAACCTTCTGATAACATCCTTAAGGCTTAGGGTATTCGTGACGAATGGGATATCTGGAAATATTACGACTCTCTCATCAATAACCATACATAACCCTTTCTTCCTCCTACCAGCCCTACCCAACAGCTGCACCAGAGCCCCAATCATCTCGCTATTCATGTAGTCTCTAACAAACTGATTCCTGTCAACCCCGATCATTTCCGCAACCTTTCCAGTTATCCTTAGGAACTTCTTATCCACCGCTGGGTATGGGAGCCCCACAGCAATGACGACGTCTGGGTTTCTACCTCCTATAGCGTCTATCCCCTCGGAAAGCTTTCCCCTGGCATATGTAATTATTAGGTTCTCCTCGGTGCTTCTTATCTGGTTCGGGTCCGATATTACCTCCTTGTTTAGGATTTCTGCGATGTATTTTGCGAACTCCTTTGATACACAGAAGACAACTATTAGTTTGTCTGGCGCGATCCTATGGATGTACTTTATCAGACCAGCAATAGCCCTATAGAGCCTTTTATCCCTCCTTTGGAGCTTTGTTGTTATTCCCGGAAGCACAAGGCCTACATAAAGCCTATTCTTTGTCCTCTGTATGAGCTTGCCGACAATCACAGCCTTTCTTATTCCCCAGAGCTTCTTTATCATCCCGATTGGGTATAGTGTGGCGGACATAACAACAAACCTTCTAACACGGTTTCGCCTCATTTCCAGAAGTGTCCTTGGAGGCAAAACCTTAATCATCTCATCTCCAACGAAGACCAATTCTCCCTGACGAGACCTAAAGAACTTGTATTCCTCATATAGGAGTATCTTTTTCCTCTCAAAAGCCCAGTTCTCCAAAATCCAGCGTTTAACTGCACCAGTCTCACCCCTCTCTTCGGCCTCTCTGATAATCCTAGAAACCTCCTCAGCGATAGATCTTCCTCTCTCATATTTCTCCCTCGATATGGAGTATGTAACTATGTTCAACGCGTGTGCCTCATCAACAATGGCAGTGTCGACATCTCCAAGATGCCTAAACAACTCATCCTGAGTAAGGAAAGGATGTGTAGCAAAAACGACCCTAGCGTTCTTGGCAAGTCTAAGCAAGGTATGATATGCACAGGCCTTGTACCCCATAATATAGCTAACAAAATCCCTTAGACTCGTGTATAATTTTGGTGGCTCAAGAATCCTCCTAAATCTTACTGGACATTCCATAACTAGGCAGTATAGGGATTTTGCGAAGTCTGGAAGACCCTCAAAGCCTCTTGAACCAAAGGGGCATAATGCCTCCCTACCAGCGACAGGGATTATCGCTCCAGCCTCAAGCTCAATGTTGGCATTATCAATAATTGTTTTTGCTATCCCCAAAGCATTTTCGAGTTCTGCCCTTGTCCTAAAAAATATTACGGTTCTCTTTTCCTCGGTTGCTTTTGCTATTGCATATGCCACCGCCACAAACGTTTTTCCGCTCCCTGCAGGTGCCCTTATTATCATGTCCTCATCGGTGTCGAAGAATGCCGATATTATCTTTTCTGTTCCCTCCTTTCTCGGGATCGTGTTTAGGATTCTGCTATAGTCTCCACGCCCTATACTCATGCCTTCCACCACTAACAATGCATTTGCCTAGATTTTCTACTTCTCTAACAATAATATTGTATGTCCTCTCTCCCCTAATCCTGCTCCTCATAGCCTTTCTAAACTCCCTAACAACAATCGTTCTCCCCCTTCTATTGAGGTAGCAAGCCCTTCTCCCCCTTCTCTCTGTGAAATGAAAGCAGTTTTTGCCCATTCTCTTCCTCAACTTGACTGCTAGACGAATGGTTATGTATGGCATGAAGATATCCTTGATGTCCAGAGGAAGACTAAACCTCCTCTTTGGAGATGGCTCATGGACAAAACTAATCATTGGATCCAGACCGACAAGGAGAATAGCGTGGAGACACTGAGCATAGAGGAGCCCATTAAGATAGCTAATCAGCGCATTTAGTGGGTCTGCGGGTGGCCTCCTTATCCTCCCATTGAAATCATCAAACATGTTTCGGAGGACAAAGAATAGTGCTCTCCAAGCCCTAGCCTCGCATAGCATATAGGCGTCGCTTCTGTTGAGGCATTCCTTAGCCCTCCGTATTCTATCCTTAAACTCCTCCACGATATTCCTTTCCAAGCCCTTCCTTATGTACCACTGGAAAACAGTGGCTATGTTGTGTATTATCGCCGATATAATCTCCCTCTCGATCTTTTTCTTTAGCTCAATGTTTCTGTATGCCATTGCCTGTGCTATCGTTATTTTTTCACTCCAGAGACCATACGATGTGTGGAATGGTAGCAACAATCCTTGGAATCCCTGCTTGTCGAAGATGTATACGAGTTTTCTCCTTTTGAGGAGTATTTCTAGGGAGCTTGTGTCTATGTTTCTCAGTGTTGTCCATACCTCATATACTCCCCTTAGGGGATAGTTTTTGTTTCCGAAGAATATTTTTCCGTCCCTGACGTATACTTTTCTGTTTATCGCTATTATTCTCCTCACGACTCGACACCAAAATATTCTAGAATCTCCGAATCCGCCACCTTTACCTTCCTTCTTCTCGCCCTCAGGATCATGATGGCTATCGGGATTATTACGGATAGGATGCCGTAGATTTTTGCTTGTTCCCTAGTTATTATGGGAGACGCAGCACTATTCTCTGTTTTTGGTGGCGTTATTGTTATTGTCGAGTTTCCAAAGATTGTTACTGGGTAGTCCTTCGTGTTCACAATGCTGATGGTTATGTTGGATACATTCTCCACGGCAACTATGCTTATTGTTTCGTTGTTTCCGACAACACTCCTCCTCCTTGAAGATCCGACAATAAGTGTTATTGTTACCTCGCCATTCGAATATATCCTAACTATTACTGTTTCGTTCATATACACTGTTATGTTTGCGATGAGGTTTTCGACGCCGAATGGGAATGCTGATAGTGTTATGTTTCCGCCCCAGAGTTCCCCAAATGTGTATGTTCTCTCTTCGGAAAGTATGGAGAAGTGTGATGATACTAGTATGAGGATCAGTATTATTTTAGGAGACGCCATAGCGGGACGAACCCCAGCTCAGCCAAACCGCTCTCATCCCCAACCTTATATGGAATATACATCGTAGCCCTACTCCTCGTCAGGACAATTATGTAGTTTGCCTGGCTCTTGGAGTAGAGCCTATCAACATTTGTTACTGATGAATAATACACAAACCTAAGCCCGAATTTCTCGTGTCGGGCAAAATCGAGAAAGTTATCACTCACACCATAGATAAAGGGAAACATTATGTTTGCGAGATACACAGAAATAATAACCTTATGCCCCTCGCCAAGACCAGATATGTCATAGGTCAGGACATCCTCCCTAAAACGCCCAAACCTCACACTACCAAGCAACCACTCGACAATCTCAGCCTCCCTACCAACTGGAACGGACTCCTCCTCATCCCCACCCTCATCAGACACCACAATGCCGAGGGATCTCAAAAGTATCTTCGCTATACCACTAGTGTTCTGGGACATATTATAGTACATTCCCAATGCCTCCGCAAGAGTGTTTATTACCCCAATATCATAAACGATCGGTATTGTGTCGCTTACGACACCAACAGCATTTGTCCTCTCCCCCATAACAAAACAGCAGTTCCCAACATCCAGAAAATATCTGGAGAGCAGATACTTCATCAATGCGAGACACATATTCTTCTCTCCAGCAATCACAAGCCTACAGGGCAAATCAACACCAATAAGCCAATCGCCACAGACACCTATAGGGTATCCAACAATTCCTTCATGTGTCGCTATTACACCCCGATAGCACTGCGTCACCAATATTTCCTTTTCCTCTATCTTCCCACCGAACTTCTTTATTATCTTCTTGACAACCCATGCTTGGTTCTCTGGGGCGGATATGTAGAGTTTTGTCCTATAGAAATCCCTATGCGGCGTCATATAGCTATACCTTACTATCGTCCCATACCCAGCTAGAACCGCCCTCATTATTATGAAGTCGTGCATATTCCTTGGTGGCGTGAAGTATATGTCCTTGATCTCCTCAACACTGGGCATGGTTACCCACACCCCTATATCAAACATCATTGACGTTTTTTAATTATACGCATTTCTAACTAAAGAAGATGAAAAAAGAAGTAAATGGAAAAATAACTCCAAATTTTCACTCTTCCTTAAACTTCTAGCCGGTGTTAGTTAGTTCATAATCCTACTCGTTTATCGTTATCGGTTTTAGGGTCTAAAATAAGCCTATAAAAAATTGGTTTTTGCGACATACTTTTTAGTTATCAGATTATCGACTTATTTTTGTTTCTTAAAGTGTCGTCGAGCTTCCTTTATAACTCGAATTATTAAAATAAGTGTTTCCTCAGCTTCTTTTTTAGTTGGCATTTTCTCTGGATGCATTAATCTATTTCTTTCATCCTTAAGATACTCAATAAGACTCAAAACTGTTGGCCACTTACCCTTATAGTACTCCTCTAGCTCATCCAATATTGCACCCCAAGTCTTTCTTTCTACGGGCTTACCAATAACACTCTGGTAGATTCTTCGGAGTACGCTCTCACCAACCCTAGCTAGTAACATTTCTGCTGCTGTTGGACAATCAAATATAAGTGCCCTACACGCCTCGTTTATTCCTTCTAGTTCCAACTTCGTAAGCCAATCAATTTCATCTATACTTAACAATCCATGAACGCCCTTACGAACCTTTTCTGGGTCTAGGATTTCTAATTTGGGCAAGAATATCTCATACTTACTTAACATATTTATGATAGAGCTTATTGTCATATCTAAATCAAAATCTAATATACGTAACGCATCTAAGGAAAAATTTCCACTAGATATCTTCCTATACCATTCATTAGCCCACTCTCCTAGAGCTTCAAAACCATCAATATTTTTGAAACGGAACAATTTGCGAAGAATATTATCAATACCTATCTCCTTAGCAATGCGGCTAAGATCTTTAGAAGTATACAAATATGATGAGCGAATATTACTTAGTAGATCCATAACCACAAGCTTCATTGTAAAAAGATTCATAAATAATAGCCATACATCGTGTATAGATAATTTTCTTTTCTCCGTAGACATGACAATATCACCGATTTTTTGTATTGAATTATTATCTAAATTGCCTATGATGGATTTTTATTTCATCTTCTGCTATGCCATATTTCTCCTTTAGATATATTATCAGATTATCTATTTCGCGAAGTATTTTCATCATTTCTTCACATACTTGTTTTCCTGATAATTCTTTCGACACAGCTTCTTGCTTTAACTTTATGTATTCTTTAAGGCGATTTAATCTCTCTTTCAGTATCGCTAAATGTTTCTTTATTTTCTCGTCGCTTCCAGCTAACAGTCTCTCGCTTCCAAGTTTTTCAATAGTCTTATCCAAGTCGTTTATATCAGGTATGTCTGTGATATTGATAAATATCTCATCTAGCCACAAGGATGAACGATACTTTTTGCATTCATGCAACTCAAACAGCTGTTTGATCTTGTACTCAAGCCAGAGTATGTCTATGTGTCTCATTGTCTCTACTATAACTCTCCTACGGCGTTCAAGCTCTGCATTTTCTCTATATTTATGGCTTTCCCAAGCATAATATATGTTGATGCCAACTAGAATAACATTGCTTGTAACCACCACTAAATTTGTCTGCTTTAGCTCTATAAGCAAGTAGAGGATAATGGCAATATAGATCATGATAAGAGAGCACACCAAAATGCTATCTTTCATACGCATGCTCTAGCAACCTCACTATGTCTGCATTTATGTGGATTACTAAATAACATGTTACATCAGAATTTATGTGTCTTTCGAATTCTGGAGTAATAGGGAAACATTTCGATATCGGCTTGGTGTGCTTCGACAAAGTCAGATACCTTGAGAATCCTCCTAGTATCTGGGTCAAATATTGCTCCACATTTTGAACATTGAAACATAAATACTACTTTAGACCATGTACAGCTATCATAGTCTCCCATGCCAAGCAAGGCATCTGGACTCTCACAGCCATCACACTCAACATATGTTGGCGCTAAGACATATTTTTTTACTATGTCGTAATCGAGGGAATCATAATACATATACTTTCGATAGTATGAACAATATATAAGCGTCGTTAGATACACACTTGATTCGCAAACTGGGCATTGCTCAGCTTTGGACTTAAACTCTAGTATAAATCCCTGTATGGAGGAGTCCAACTGGACATGCACCACGTCACCACAAACATCCTCTTCATATGTTATTTTGGCATAGTCCTTAACAAATTTAAGTAAAACCTCCAAAGCACGAAAACTAATGATAAATACATTTTCTAGATCCTTTATTTTGCACACAGGACGACCTGCATATCCCTTTGGCATAACAATAAACATGTACTGACAACCAATAACACGCTTATATTTCTTGAACTGCTGAATTTTTCTGTTTAACAATTCATTAAAGTCCTTCGAAGCAATGTTATATTTACAGAATGCATCGAACAGCAGAATAGGTTTCAATTTCTCTTCACACCCATTGCATTCGCCACGACCACATACAGCATATACTACAACATCTGGAACAGCCCTAGGGTAAGGAGGATTCCAGAGAACAACGAATTTATCACCCAGATAACTCTTTACTAATTGGTATACCTCGTCCTCAAATTTTTGCCATTTTTTCTCGTATGTTGCTGGCTCGATTTCGAACGGCAATGTCACCACCATTAGCGAACACAAATACCCTAGGTTTTATAGTTCCGATTCTATACCATATATGCGACCCAGTTTTTCTATAACCCTTACGAGCACTGATAACGTTGAAATGATCTCAGATATTTTTTGAGCCCTTATACTCCCTTTTTCAATGTCCGTTGGAGGAGTTTTCTCTGGAATGGTCTCATCAAGCTTTCTCAAAAATGGATCAATAAACTGAAAGAAGCTGTGCAAGACATCAATTATAAAATCAACTGTTTTTTCGTCTATTAGGCTAAACATGTTTATCACCTAATAGTGTCATAGTATATTCACATCACCGTATAAATATTTCATGGTTCTTGTATCTAGCATTCACTTTTCAGATCCCCTAGACAGCAGATATAATAGTGCAGCTAGTCCTAGTCCTATTAGTGCTCCTATTCCCAGCGCTTTCAGGAACTCGTACAGATCTGACCCACGCGCCTCTACTGAGAGTCTTGGCTGTTTGAACCCGCACTCTTTGCATTCCACATACTCCACCTTTGCCTCAACTTCTAGTTTCTTAAGTTCTCCGCCACATACTGGACATCTTTCTGGCGCCACAATATCTTTAAGACGCGACAGTTTTTTCCGATCCATAGCAATCTTCATCTTAGCAAATGCGATCTCATCAAGTATGGGCTTAGGCACCTTTATCGTTTGATAAAACTTCTTTCTTCGCTTGTTTGAAATCCCCATCGACAACACCTTCTCCATTTGGTGCTATCACTAAGTATAATTCCACTTCATTATTTAAAAAATTTTCCAAATAGGGGGAAAGGGTATTATATACTCCCAAAATATGACACTTTCAAGCAATTACATACGTTGTTTAGGATTATAGCGGAATCTGAGGGGGCATAGCAAACTACCAATAAGGACGGTCGCTCAGCAACTCAGAATACACTACGCGACGCTCATAGGTGCATGGAGAATGACTTGCCAACGATGCAAAAGGAGCTGAGGATACCAAAGAGGAGGATATGGGTAGTTCTGAGGAAGGAGTTGAGGTATAATGCGGAGAACTTCTTAGAGATAATGCGTCGCTTCGCTGACAAGCACCCGGAGTTCGCGGAGAATGTTGAGACGATAACGAGGATACTGCTGCAGACAGAAGAAGAGGGGGCCAAAACCGAGGAAGAAGCCACTGAAG
>CAZVPA010000026.1:0-22841 GCA_964628995.1 uncultured Nitrososphaerota archaeon
TATTATGGGTATGCCTGTATCCCCATGTATCTCACTAAGTATTTGACCCGGCTTGGTATCCTTGAAACTCTCTGGACACATTGCGACCTTGATCTCCCCATTCCTTATTCTCTCCTCTATCTCCGATATTTCTGAACCACTAGCAAAGCTACCAGGCGCCTTCAGTATTGATGCCTTGGGGACCATTCCAAAGGAGAGAGCAACATACGCAACTGCCGGGACAGCTATGAGTACTCCCTTATTTACAAGCCCCTTCTCCTCCCCCACATCAATCATTTTTTCCTTCAACTTCTCCACATTACTGATAAAATCGTTGAGGTTCCTATCAAGAACATCCTTGTATTCTGGCATAAGTGTCACCAAGCATCTATATATGGCCTTCGCAATAGCTATGGCATTATCCGGATAGAGCCAATAGCCATGCATATTCTCATCTATCCCTGGAGCCGGCAGAATAGTCAACCCATAATCCTCATAATCCTCAAAATCAACAAAGGCCTTATCCGGGAAGCTCTCCCGAATATTGGACTCTATAGATAAGAATTTGCTGTTCACCAAAACCACAAGATCAGCACTCCTAATAAGCTCTAGATCGTTTGGGCTGAGGGAATACTCATGGGGGCTTGCGCCTTCTGGGAGTATATAGCTAACATTGACGAATGCCCCCCCAATATGTTTGACAATACCAGCAAAAA
This sequence comes from uncultured Nitrososphaerota archaeon, assembly GCA_964628995.1. GTDB lineage: Archaea > Asgardarchaeota > Njordarchaeia > Njordarchaeales > Panguiarchaeaceae > Panguiarchaeum. The sequence continues at coordinate 696 of CAZVPA010000026.1, forward strand.
CCTCCAGGGTACATACCACATTTATTTCTCCAGTATTCTGGGAGCCATCAGCAACATGTATTAACGACAACAATATTGTGGTAATAATAAGTATTACTGACAGCCTATTCACATACCTCACCCCCAATCGGTATCTTCTTGTTATGTGGACAACAATCAGGACAACCAAGATACTTAAAGGCATTTATTATGTACTCATGATCAATCAGATAGTCAATATATGTAGCCATAGAACATGCATCATCAGCATCCATACCAAATATATCACAAAACACAACCTCCAGGATCCTATGGGCGATCACCAGCCTCCTCGCAACCGACATACCCTCCTCAGACAACATATATCCCTTCCTCTCAACCCGTATTAGGAGACCTTTCTCCTTAGCCAACCTACTCAACAACTCGTGTGCCGAGGGCAACGATATATCCAGAAACTCCGCAACCTGCTTAACACCAACCAGTGGGATCTCCCTAGTCACCTCAAAGATAAACCTCAACACCATAGATTCACGCCTAGTCAACCTCATTTTGATCCCTTAGGTATAACCTAACATTATTAGGATATACCTAATAAGACTTTATAAAGGAAAAGAAATAGGTAATACAGAGAGAACCTAGCTTTAGCCCTCAATAGAACTCATCAAAAACCATTATACCTTATGATAATTTAATGTATCTATTTGTATACCAGAGTTATGGATAGAAGGAATAGAGACTACAAAAGTGGCCTAAGCTGGGTAGGAGGTACGGCTATTGTTGATATGAAGACTCCGACAAGAATGCAAGTATTGCGTAATACATTCCTAATGATTATTTATCCTTATGTGGTCAAATACTGGGGTCTTACTGCTATGTAGTCGGTACAGTATTTGGAGAAATCCCACCTACCGCCTCCACGCTTTATTATACTTACTGTTTCCTCCATATTGTCTATCCTTAAGCTTGCCACAATGTCAAACCATTCGAGGAGTATTTCTGGGAGTAGCTGGGCTGTGGGGCCAACAATTATTTTTGTGGCTGATTTTGGGGTATATCTAAGTATTAGGTCTATGGTGTCATTGAGTAGGGCCGCACCTGTTATTATTACTATGTCGGCGTGTTCTAGGTATCTGTACTCGAAGTAGTCCGGCATAGCATTGCCAGTTCTGAGTAGGGGGTCTCTCTCAAAGACATGTATCCTCACCATTTTCTCCCTGATCCTCCTGACGAGTGGGACCATATTACCTATTACAACAACATTATCGCTTTGCTCTATCCTGCTGGTAATGAGATCAATAAGGTTTGTGTAGATTATTCTTCCCCGTCCCATATTTCTGTGCCACATCAGGTATTGGGATATGGCATTTATACATGCTAGGAATATCGTTCTGTTCGTCACTCCCGATTCTGGGAACTTCTCGAAGATCCTTGGGATCCGTGGTATGTCGGCTATTCCGCTGATACGTATATCTAGATATGGGGAGTAAGCAACCCCCATCGCTTTTCTGTTCTCTTCTTGGACAATGCAGTATGCGTATTTTATGCCGATAGCATAGTCTATTATTTCGCCCCTAAAATATCTGGATATAACGTCTCTGTGTCTCACGAGTATATCATCTATAATCATTTAGAGCCCTCCTGTTTCTCTCTACAGAACCTATTCACGGGGCATACGTCACACTTTTTCTTTTTGCAGTATTCTATGTATAGCCTAACTAGTTGTGATTCATACTTCTCCACATCCCTGATACCCAATCTTTCCGCCATTATTAGTCCTATTCTTGATGGTTTGGGCTTTGCTTTTCTCCAGATTCCCCGTAGTTCCCTCAGGAAGATATTGACACATACTGGGCCCACACCCCTGAATTCTAGTAGTCTGCGTTCGAGGTCTTTTGGGTCTTTTGCTGCTCTATGGATTCCATCTATGTCGCCGTATTTCTTCCTTAGTTTCTTCATGGTCTCCAGTAGGTTTGTTGCTGTTGAGAAGTCATACCTTACATATCCTCCAGAGTCAAGTATATTTACGATTCTGTCCCATCCAGCCTCTATTATTGCGTCTGGTGATGTTAACCCCTCGTCCAGAAACCTATTGAATGTCCTCTTAGCTATCTCTGCCGAGATTCTTTTGGCGAAGAGTATTGATGCCAAGAACCATAGGAATCTGTCCTCTGGCTTGGTCAGATCAAGCCCTAGTTCCTCTGAATACTTCTTCAGTCTTGACAATACATCCTCTACGCTATCCATCCCCCACACCGAAGAGACATATTTCGCCAATACTACGTGTCTCGCTATATGGCAAATGTTATCCATTTCTTGACTATGTCTAGGACTAGGTCTACGTCCTCACAACTTATGAATGTTATGCTGTCCTCCTCCCTGTGTTCCAATGCATATATAACGGCCTCGACCTCATCCATTATTGTCACTATCCTGTCCTCCCCAACCCCATTGTTAAGGAGATATCTCTTTATTAGGCTGGCCATCTCACCCGGTTTCCTCCCCTTCTTGTTTCTGTCCTCCTTAACTATGAACCTATCAAAGAACTTTACTAGTTCCCTAACATTCTTCTCTATCAGTATGTCTGGCCTATTCCCTGGGAATGACACGACAGCGACCTTTTCTTGGAGCCCCTCCCTCCGTGCGAACTTGCTTATGAATCTTCCAACAAAATTTAGTGCCTTTGGATTATGTGCGTAATCAACCATCACATATCCATCCCTTATCCTGAGGAGGTTACATCTGCCCGGATTCATTGATGGTGTGGGGGCGAATGATAGGAGCCCATTCATTATTACATTTATCGGTACCTCCATCGCATATGTTGCTGCCACAGCAAAAAGCACGTTCTGGAGGTTGAATTCTGCTAGACCATCAAATGTGAGTGGTACATCATAATAGTTAACGATTGGGATCATCTTTCTATCATCATAGACCACTATCATTTTTCCCATGGTGGTTACACCTATCCCGCCGCCCTCAACATGTTCCCTGAAAATATTGCTCTCCCCATAGAGGGATACCATTATTTTCTTCCCACGTATCCTGTCTTGTTGCTTTAATACGAGCGGATCATCAGCATTAACTATGCCGTAGCCATTCTCGGATACTACATCATATACTAGGCCCTTGACCCTAGCTATCTCCTCAACATCCCATATCCCATATTCTCCCAAGTGGTCCTCAGAAACATTTATTATTGCCCCAACATCACACTCCTCAAAGGCTAGACCCTCCCTGAGCATTCCACCCCTCGCGACCTCGAGAACAGCAACATCTATTGTTGGATCCCTCAACAATACCTGTGTACTCCACGGCCCCGTACAGTCTCCTCTAACGATCCGGGATCCATTTATATATATTCCATCAGTGGTTGTGTACCCAACGCTATGTCCATGGAGCCTGAGTATGTGTGCTATGAGCCTTACTGTCGTTGTCTTACCGTTTGTTCCAGTCACGACTATTATGGGTATCCTATATTTCCGACCCCTGGGGAATAATAGATCTACAATGGCGTCCCCCACGGGTCTAGGTTTTCCCTTGTAGGGATATAGATGCATCCTTAATCCGGGGGCAGCATTAACCTCTATTACCTTGAGACCGCTCTCCACGAGTGGTTTTGAGATATCTACCGTTATTACGTCTATGCCACAGATATCCATGGATAGTGCCTTAGCTATCCTTACAGCCATCGTCTCTACCTCTGGATGTATCTTATCGGTAACATCTATTGCTACTCCACCAGTTGATAGGTTTGCTGTTGATTTGAGCCAGACCGTTTTTCCCTCCTCTGGTATGGAGTCAAGGGTATATCCCTGCTTCCTAAGCATTTCTAGGGTATCATCATCAATCCTTATCTTTGTTAGTGGTAGCTCATGTCCCTCACCTCTCAGTTCATTCTGGTTCTCTATCTCTATGAGCTCCCTAATTGTGTGTTTCCCATCACCAACAACATAGGCAGGTAGTCTCTTCGCCACAGCAACAACCCTATCACCAATAACAAGAATCCTATGGTCAAAACCCTTCACGTACTCCTCGACAACAACCTTGTCAGATATCTCTTTAGCCCTCCTAAAGGCCTCCCTTAGCTCATCCTCAGACGTAATCCCCGTCGTTATTCCTCTACCCTTAGACCCGGTCAGGGGTTTGACAACAACACTGGTGCCTATTCTCCTAAAAGCCCTGACAGCATCTTCCTCATCATCAACAACAAAACCATACGGAACAGGTACCCCTAAGGAATCCAGAATTCTCTTCGTTAGTTCCTTGTCCTGAGCGATGTCAGTACCTATTATTGATGTCCTATCTGTTGTTGACGCCCAGACGAGCCTACGGTACTTCCCGTATCCCAGCTGTATTAGGTTTGCCTTTGGGTCAAGCCTCACTACTGGTATCCCTCTCCTCTTAGCGGCCTCAACGATGGCTCTGGTGCTTGGCCCATAGGCATAATCAAAATATTTCTCCTTGAGGTATCTTAGCCAGCGTTCGATCGGTGGTTCCCTATTGTCGATGAGTTCCTCAATAATATCCCTCGCGATATATAGTGCCTCCTCACCAACGGGCTCATAGATGTACTCGAATACCACTACTGGAAGCCCCATCTCTTCCCTATCGAAATATCCAGCATACTCGACCCTCTCCCTCCAACTAACCCTGTTCTGGAGGGACACCGCTAAGTATGGTAGTAGGGCATATAGAGGCTTCTTATCCCTCACCAAAGACTCTATGCCTCCATCAACCATATGGTTGAGCTCTGGGAATTTCTCCGCTAGATATGTGACTAGAAATCGAAACTCATCAATCGTGGCCCCAGAGTACTCCCCATATGGTTCTATTATCGCCTTAATGACGGTCCTCCTCGGATTATATATGTTTGGACCCCTTAGGAACCTTACCTTGACGATATCCAGCGCTCTCGCCAAGAGATATCACCACTAATATTGGAGTACAAGACTCCTTAGAAAAACAAATAAGAAAAAGAACAAAAAAATTTTTCTAATCTAGAGATGGGGAATGTTGTATATATCTATCGATGATGAGAGATCCGTAAATGGGCTAGGATACACCACCAGACTATTATTGGTGAGAAATGCTAGAGAGTTATCCAACAATGGTGAGACTAGCCTCCATATTCTGAAATTGTTCGTATTCATGAAAACTCCTCCATCCACATTATTATTCAATGTAGGTGTTGCTATCAGGGATTCTTACTGGAATAAAAATATGTCTTTCTTATACGATAAAACTTATTCACCAGAAAACTCACTAGTGCGTGGAGCCCTTTGCGATAAATCGCACATCTAGAAGTATTACTCCCACTATATAAAAAAATTTCTCTCTATTCTATTAGAAAAACTGGTGGGTGTTATGGGGAGGTATTTCATGGCTATACTCCTAGCCATCCTCATTCTCGCCTCCTCATTCTACATGGTTATACCTAGAAATATTGAATGTAACATCAAGCAAGGTGCCACAGAGTTCTCCCCTAGAAGCAAAACATTGGTATTTAATACTGGTAGAACAAAAACGGTAAGGCTTGGTATAGAGCAGTCCAGGATAAACAGCATGACACTCCCATTCGAGATGAATGTATTTATTGATGACAGATATGCGTATGTGGACTACCAGAAGATGACCTCCCTCATAAACGACCTGGAGACGATCTATGGATTCACCATTGTATCCGCAAAAAGGGACGGCATATCATCCTATAACTTTTCATACCTATCACAATTCGACCTATTCGCCCTTCCAAACCCATCATACGGAAACCTATCAGCTGAGGAAATTCAGGCCATAATAGACTACATAAACAATACAAAGGGAGTGGCTATGATAATGGGTGACAAGGACCGATACATAAACATAGACACACTAAACAACATAACTAGTCCATTTGGTGTTGAGTTCCTATATGGAAACGTTACGGATGAGACGAATTATAACTATAGCTATGAAAATCCTATAGCACATGTCTGGGCGAATACACTTATGGCTAAAAGACTAGGCAATAACGGAACATACCAGATAAAAATGGGTACCTCAACATCCCTCAATGTATCCAATTCATCCCTAAATGGCACCAAGGTATGGATAAATGTACTGGCTATTGGGGATGACGACACAAAATTCAACAATACCATCTGGGGTAATAATGTAACATATCTAATCCATATAGCACCCGTCAAGGGTAAGGGGGGAGCCATTATTTCTGGTGCGACAAGCCTCATAAGGGATCAATACTGGTACCCTATGTATAACAATAGGGACTTCATACTCCGATGCATAAATAGTAGCCTTGAGAGGGACCTAATCATAGTGTCCTATGATGTTCCTAAAGAAGGTGTAGTTTATGGAGAGGTAGTATACATAAACATGACAATCAAGAATAATGAATCATACGATATCACAGATATACATGCTGGTATTGAATTCACAGGAGCTGTAGAACTCCTAAACGCATCAAACTATGTCAATATTTCCCTCCTAGGGCCAGGTGAGACATATAATGTCACCTTCGCACTAAGGGCCGCTGGTGCGAGTACGGTCGTTCTCGAGCTAAAGACATGGAGTGACAACACAACAATTGTTGGATACCAAATAAGAGAAACATTTGAAACAATCCAGCTACTGGTGGACTCATCCATGAACCCAGAATATGTAGTCCTAACAGACTATAACGAAGCAATACTCATAATAAATGTAACAAATCCCTCCTCAACACAAAACGCGACAAATGTAAACATAACCATAACACCAACCCCAACATATGGGACAATAACAACAACAAACACAACATGGTACTACAACATATCAGTGCTTGAGAATGGAACATCAAAAATAGTTAAATGGATCCTCCAAGCATCAGGATTCACGCGTGGTGATACTGTATACATAACAATTAATGTAACATCAGACAACTTTGGGACCACAACAAGCAGGACAAAACTACTAGTATTTACGGAGAAGTTCGTCATATTCGACAACTACCATACGGGCTACTTTAGTGCTACGAAAATGTCTGGACTGATCAGCATGGCTAACACCATCTTTAACTATAATGTCTACCTATGTAACACGACACTAGACTCAAACCTACTAGGAAACGCAACACTCCTAATAATCCCAGACATAGAGACAAACTTCACAGAGAGCGAGTTTGGACTAATTAAGGACTACCTAGATAATGGTGGGGGCTTACTGATAATGGGTAATATTCAGACAGATGGATATACCTACTTCCCAGACTGGCAGATGGACGCATACAACAACATTACGGGTAGGTTCGGGATACAATGGAATATGGGCGAGGCTATGGATGATACAAACAACTTTATGGGTAAGCCGTGGCAAATAAATCTAACATCTAGTGCATTTGGAACAGGCCCCATAGCTACAAGCCTTCTCCACGGGTCAAGCTATGTACTGTATATCAGTGGAACCTTCCTAAACATTAGTGATGGTGCCGAAGTAATACTCCACGGTAACCCGGGAACAACATATGCTGTTGACCCAGATGGGAATAATCTTAATTTGAGTGCAGAGGACATAATCCTTATGGCGGGCCTATACAACGAGACTACTGGTACAAAGATAATTGCTATTGGGAGCTCAAAAATATTCTATGATGGATGGCCATATCCACTAAACTATGAGAATAATATACTACTGAGAAGAACACTACAGTGGTTTAGGTATTATCCAGACACAGTAGCACCTTCGATATCTATAACATCCCCAGCAGATGGAGAATGGTTCACTACAAGTACTGTGACCATATTTTGGACTGGAAGTGATGATAACTACTTGGAATATTATGAGGTCTATAAGAATAACAGTCTCGTGGCACACTTAGATGCGTCGGTTAACTCAATAGACCTGACACTAGCGGATGGACACTGGATCGTAACCGTGAAGGGGATTGATTGGGCTGGGAATGAGGCAAGTGATAGTATAACAATACATGTTGATACTACGAGCCCACAGGTAAGCATTACATCCCCCAGTAATGATACATGGGTCAATACATCACATGTTACTATCGAGTGGACCGCAAGTGATGCCACCGGGCTGTCCAAGGTAGAGGTGTATGTTGATGGTCAGCTTAATCAGACATTGTCCCCGACCGCTACTAGTGTGACAGTAAATCTTAGTGATGGGACACACGTAATAAAGGTTGTGGTATATGATAATGTGGATAATACCGCGGAGGATGAGATCTATGTACATGTTGATACAGCACCACCAGTCATAAGTATTACCTCCCCAGCTAATGGGACATGGTTCAATACTGGCACAGTAACCATAGTGTGGAGTATAACTGAGGAGAACCTAGACAGAGTAGAGGTCTATGTTGATGGGTCATTGGTATCTACTGTATCTCCAGGACGGAACAATGTTACATTACCTCTAACTGATGGACTCAGGATAATTGAGGTAAGGGCATATGATAAGGCGGGCAACGTGGATAGTGATACCGTTGGGGTATACGTTGATACTACGAGCCCACAGGTAAGCATTACATCCCCGAGTGATGGTGAGAAGTTTGTTGTTGGATCCAATGTCACGATAGAGTGGAACGTATCTGATAATCTTGGGGTGGCTACGGTAAGACTCTACATTAATGGAACACTAAAGTATGAGTGTAATGGATCTGGCACATATACGATAACATTCTCCGAAACTGGACACTACGTGATAACTGTTGAAGCCGTAGATAATGCTGGTAATACAGCAATGGACTCCATCACCATAGAGATCACCGAAAAAACAACAGCTCCTCCCCCAACAACAACCCCGACGACAACAACACCAGCACCTGCAGTTGGTCTACTGACATTGGCTGCTGTTGCTATTGTTGGTGTTGGAGTGCTTATCGCTGTGGCTATTCTGGTGTTGAGGAAGAAGAGGGAATAGCATCTCTAACCCTTCTATTTTTTCCTAATAAGCAATAATGTTATGCTTTGGTATTCAACAGGTTTTTCTCTTTTTTGGTTAGGAGAATTGGTTTGTGTTGGTCTTCTTTGTGGTTTATGACTATAATAGTTTAAGAGTCAACAAATACTTTTAATATAATTACCAATGTTTCCTCCCAATGGAAGATATCCAATTATGTTTTGTGGACTGAACACAAACTTTTCCACCAAACATGGGGCCATGTGATTTGCCATTGTTAATATGTTGAGTGTAGTGCTGATGACCCAGGGGTATTATATTTGATATATTATACATTATGTTTACGCATTTAAATGATTCCCCGGTGTTTTTGATGCGTAGGGAAACGATTCTTATAGTATCGATAATTCTGCTCTCCATGCTATATGTTGGTCAGCACCATACTTTTCCCACCAATACTGCCTTTGGTATGAAACAGCGCGAGTATGAGGGTATTAGGATATATTCTTTGGGTTCTGGGACTCTAAGGAACATGAATACCATATATGTGAGGGGTATCCAGAAAAATCCATATCCGCAGTATGGGATCAGAGGCTATTCTGAGTCCAAGATAGCTGCCCAGCAACAGCCTCCTCCCTCAGGGGACTGGATAATAAATTCTCCAGTCGAGGTCATTAATGAGACCCTAATAATAAATGGGAGTATAATCATAGTGAGTGGTGGCAGGCTGACCCTAGTAAACTCAACACTCATAATGAATGTCACGTATAATGGTGAACACAACATAACCGTTAGAGGGGGCAGTAGGCTTTCTCTATACTCAAGCAACATAACATCAATAAATACGAACTATAGGTACTATATATATGTTGCCCCTGGCGCCGTCTTCGGTAGCAACAACAGTCTGATCGGGTATGCGGGGTATGATGATGACCACCCGGGTGTTCTTATCGAGACTAGGGACGTAGCGATATATGATACCAACTTTACTAATTGCTATATACCAATATACCTAAACAATACCTATAATGTCACCATCAATGGCTCAACAATAGCTGGCGACTATGTGGGGGTATGGATAGAAAACACAACACGGGTAGTGATGAAGTATTCCAAACTGGCTGGGGGCGAGGAATGTCTATATATCTATAATTCGAGCAATATTAGAATAGAAGGTTGTGCGGTTGGGGATTCTCCAAACACGAACATAGAGATCCGTAACTCGACAGATATACTGCTGGTCGATATATCCTCCAAGAACTACGCAAAGGCCAACACGGTAACAAAGAACATCGATATATATGGATCAGCGAACATAACGATAGAGAACTCCACGATAGCGGTCTCAAACCAGCAAAAAGCTGGGGCGAAGCAGTATGGTATTCTTATCAATGAATCCTCCGATGTTAAAGTAGCACGGAGTCTGATTAAGGGTTATGTGAAACAGTCAACACAAACATCAGGGGCATCAATATATCAGTATGTGACATATGTGGCACACTCCGCAAACATAGTTCTGTCCAATAATACGGTTTCATGCACAACAACCCTTGTAATATCAAGCTATACTCAGGATGTATACCAGTATGGCATCTACATATCTTCGGCCCAACATGTATTAGTCAACACTACAAGCATCACCAATGGCTTTACGGTTCAGGGGATATGGGGGTCACAACCAGACCTATACACATATGGTTGCTATGTTGTTGACTCAGCCAATATCACAATAAGAAATAGCTCCCTCAGCACAAATTTTGGTGCCTCCACCGGGTTTATAAGTCCTAGGATCCATGGTTGTCTCCTTCAGATGCTCCGCATAAGCGATAGCTCGTCGATTTATAACACATTTATTGGGTCAAAAGAGTGGGGCTATACAGTCATCAAGATGAACTCCTGCATCAATATTACTATGGCCCACCAGAGGATAGAGGAATCCAGAAATGGTATTATTGTCTCCTCATCCTCATCAATAACACTATTATACTCCAACATAACTGATTGTGGGACTGGTATCAAGATTACCAACTCTAACAGAACTAGGATTAGAGGAGGAGCCCTAGAGTCCTCCTTAACCGACGTACTCATAGAGTACTCAAGAGAGATAGCCCTCTCGGAGGTATTGATTCTTGGGACTAGCTCTGGGGTGAAAATACGATACTCAGCATATGTAAATACATCATCGGTAGTGATAAATGGGGCTGCCAGAGGTATCTGTGTTGAGTATTCCAACAATACACTGGTCACAGGTTGTTGGGTACTAACCGAGGATTATGGAGTAGAGATATTGTTCTCCAATGACACACTGATCCAGCACACAAATGTGACGATCTGTGAGATATCCATACATATAGAGAACGCCACCAATATCACATTGCTGGACTCAATAATAAGCGACAGCATCTGGGGGGTTAAGCTTGAGTACTCAACAAACATCATATGGAACAATACCTATTTCTACAATACCACAATATACATCGAGGACAAAGAGACATTCGCAAACATCCAGATATTTGACTCCCTATTCAACGATGGGCCAATATTGCTGATATACGACACAGCCATAACCATAAGCGGTGACTATGGTGCGATCCTCGTGGGATACTCCAACATAACAATCCATGATACCGAAGCCTCATACATATTCCTGAAGAACTGTAGTAGGATAGAACTAATGGATCTGACAATGCCCAGTAATGCTATTGGGATCTATATGGACATGTCGACCAATGCGAGAATAGTCGATGTGGATTTCATAGGCATCAACAATATTGGTATCTTCATAAGCCAAGCCACGAATGTCTCCATGATCAATATTAATGATCAGGGGGAGGCCGACATTCTCATTGGGGTCTATGATAGTAGGGGAGTACTGATAGATGAGGTATATTCTACCGGTAGCTATGGGATCCTACTGGATTCCTGCCAGAACATACTTATAAACGATTCAGTAATACTTAATGCGGATCACGCTGTTGAGGCAGACCGATGCATAAACATCACCATAATACTACTATGGGTAGCGGATTGTTCATATGGCATACTGCTTGATTATAGCGAGAACATAACAATAATGAATAGCTCATTCTATGGATGCGACTATGGCGTATATGCCTCCAATTCATCCCCAGTTCTTCTCGGGTATAATACATTCCATAACTGTATGGTTGGTACCTATGTTAGGGGGTCAAACAGCCTAGCCATAATCCAGTATAACATAGTAGATAATTGTGTTAATGGGATTGCTATAGCATTCAAAGCGAATGCCACAATACAGTATAATGTTCTGGAAAACAATACATATGGGATAAAGCTTGGCGCCATCACAAGCCTGGGAATGCCCCCATATACGGATCGTGTCTATGCGGTGATCTATGGTAATGCTATCACCAATAATGATGTGGCGATATATGCTCTCGTACAGGACGGCAACATCACCATACTGAACAATAATATAAGCTTTAACTGTGTTGGGGTATATATTGAGGACATACCCTATCCTGCCAACACAATAATACTAATACTATTCAACCTAATTACCCATAATGAGGAATACTCACTGGTGCTATATGAGGGCATAGTATCCATATATGGTAACGCATTCATAGCCAATAGTTCATCCGTGAACAGGATCTATGTTGATGCTAACGCGTCATGCCAGTTTAGCTATGACTACTTTGGGAATTACTGGAGCCAGCATACGAATATTGATGATGACCAAGATGGCATAGCGGACCAACCATATAGAGTCTGTGATGGGTACTGGGATCAATACCCACTAGCATTACCACCAACAATACTAGGCCCTAAATATCTTGTATGTGGAATACACAACGAAACATACACGAATATGGATATTATCGTATATGTTTTTGTAGCATATCCCGATGTGACAGTTGGTTTTCTCGTTGACTCTGATACGGAGACTAATATCACGACCCACCCATACAGGTTCCTAATAGATATATCCAGCCTATCCCAATCCAGGCACTACTTGAGGATAAACATATATACCAATAATGTCCTAACGCTCAAAATAGTCTTTTATGTTGATACAGAATCGCCAGAGATTGTGGTGGACTTTGTGAATGAAAGTTGGATATCGGGACAAATAGCAATAAATATCTCGCTGATTGACAACCTAGCACTACAAATGGCAAAAATCTATATTGATGGTTCTCTCAATGCTACCTATAGTTTTGATGGGACAAATAAGACCTCAATAATTCTGATCCTAGATTCCACAGCATATGTTGATGGCGAACACGTATTGGTGATCGTGACAATGGACAGGGCAGGAAACACCAATGAGCTAACATTAAGGTTCTATGTTGATAATACTCCCCCCGAAGTCCAAATATTACCCCAGAATAATACCTACGCCTCTGGATTACTGGGGATAAACATAACGATAAGCGAAAATATGGATCTATCACATATAGAGGTATACATAGATGGTGTTCTAGAGGCCAACATAACGGCACAGGGAATTACGAACATTACAGTACAGATAGACACAGAAAAATATGGTGATGGTCTCCACGAAATAGAGATCATGGTGTATGATTTGGCAGGCAACATTGCCAGGGGCACCCTACACATCCTATTCGACAACACACAGCCCTCCATCAACAATATAGTCTACCCAGAAAACATTACGAGTGATGCCGACCATGTAACAATATACATCGATGCCAGCGACAACACGGAAATAAGCAGGGTAATCGTCACATACTCATATGATAATAGGGATTGGATCAACATCACCGCAGGAGTTGTGAACAATACATACTACGCATCGATACCAGTAAGAGGAGACATAGAAAACATAACATTTAGGGTTATAGTCATAGATATCGCGGGAAACAAGGCCATAACAAAAACATACACAATCAACATAGTACCACGCAAGGAACTAACCACAACAATTGAGAGAACAACAACAATATATAGAACCCCGGGAGCAATCCTAGGTCTCATATTGGTACTCATAATCACAATGATCACAATAGGCATAATCATACTGAGAAGAAAGAAAGGATATGTACCCACCCCAGAGGGATAAGATACATAGCCACAACAAAGAAACAAAATATAGCATCTTTTTCAATTTTTTGAGGGACTTATCGTGGATAGAGACAAGCAGGTCGCAAACTTAATCCACGATTTGGCCCTCTATGATAAGATATATAGTAAATGTTGTTTTTTCAATAAGTTGGTATTATTTCTTATATTAGGGGATAACCTTGCCCGGCATGTACCTTAGGATCAAGATTGTTATTATTGGGGATGAGGGTGTTGGAAAGACCACGTTCGCTAGGGGTTATTTCGAAGGATTTTTCTCATGTGAATACAAGTACACTACTGGGGCCGATTATTATATGAAGGAGGAGGAATTCTTCTTTGATGAATTTGGGTCTGTGAAATGTCGCTTGGATGCGTTTGAGCTGGCTGCTGGGCAACAATTCTTGGATTCTAGGCGCGTGTATTATACACGTAGTAAGGTGGCGATCATAGTATTTGATGTGTCGCGTCCCGATACCTTCAACTCGATATCGGAATGGCTAAAGGAGTTTTGGACATGTTCAGGAGGGATCAATCCATTCATCATTGTTGGCAATAAAATAGATCTGAGGGATACCCTTCCTTGCCTAGAGACAAAACATGGAGAGGAGTACGCCAAGAAACTATCCACAGAACTAGGCTTTCCAGTCCCCTATGTGGAAATCTCCGCTATTTCTGGGGGCTATTCAGATAGGATACATAATGCCCTCAAAACAGCGATCCATATCTTGCTTATTAAGTATATCCAAAAACAGCACCGTGTCTTAGGGGATAGGCAGAAACAGAAAGAGGGGCCCTAGTGTTGCGTTCTCAAGACGATAGTAATACTCACAGAATCATGGTACCTTGTGCCACACATAACTATTCCTCTGAATACCTGATGTTTGCCGTTGTACTTGGAAGAATTATTAGGGGGGTCTATCCTTATATTTTTGATTTTTCATAGTATATATTGTTCCCTTAGGGTGAACGTTCGCTCAGGGAGAACCATGCCTGTGATTCCCGAATTGTTTAGGAAGACTACTGTAAAATCTATCGGCTCAATTTATGATTTTGATGAGTATAAGGTTCTGATCCAGGAGTACGTTGAGGATGGGGAGTGGTTCACAGTTGCAGGTTTGAGGCGTACTGGGAAGACGACCCTAGTCAGATCGGTAGTAAGGTCTCTGAGGGTTCCATCAATCTATGTAAATTTATGGGAGCTTGTGCCTGGAGAGGTATCCCTAAAGGCATTAATAAATGAAATGCTAAGAGAGTTTGGTAGGGAGTTTGCGGGGAGGGTTAGGTCGATCAGGAGACATATCAAGGAGATTGTCCTGTTTGGTGTTGGGATAAAATTCTCAGAGGAAAAACCCAGTGAGGGTCTAACAAGAGTAATAGAGCAGATACTGGAAAGAAGAGGAAAATTGGTGGTAATACTGGATGAAGTACAGGAATTAGATAGAGATTTCCCAAGACTTATCAAATATCTGGCAGCACTACATGACTTATTCGCACCAAATCTAGTCGTGATCCTCTTGGGTTCCATAGTATCCCTAAAAAATATGTTGGACATGATCAAAGGTACTCCTATGAGGGGAAGGATGACAAAGGAAATAGTCCTGAGACCGTTTGACATAATAACGGCTATTGGTTTTCTCAGGAAAGGCTTTAGTCTCTGTGGAATAGAACTACCAGATAATGTTCTGAGACATATTGTGGAGTACCTAGGGGGGTTCCCCGGTTGGCTTGCCGAGTACGGCAGAGCATTCATCAGGCACTATAGAAGATCCAGACAAATGCCAGACCCAATAAAGATAATGGATTATGTCTACACCGAAGCGAAAGAAACAATCTACGAGGAAGTAGCTAAGCTGATCTCTCAGAGAAGGAAATTGATCAACTACATCAGAATCCTTAATCATGCCGCTATAAACATATCGGTAACACCATCAGAGATAGCTGGATTACTAAATATAAAACGGAATACTGCCCACAAATACCTAAGATTTCTGAACGAAAGAGCACTACTAGGCGAGAAGAATGGCAGGTACTACATTGAGGATCCACTAGTACGGAGAGCGATGGCTGAACCCGACGCCATAGATAGAGTGCTCTTAGCATTCAAGAGAATAATAATGGACTAAGAAATCATAGATTTATGTTCCAATGAGGAAGTAGATACTCCACACGGAACCCCCGGCATATAAATGAGAACTACAGTAGGGTAAGAGGACACTTTGATTGTTCGAAGCCCCAACCAGAAGGCTGGTTTATTGCTGATACATAATTTTGAGGTAGATATCACTTATCTCAACATACTGAATCAAAAGGGACAATAAGGTGGGATAGAAACAGGAGGGAGGACTAGGATATGCTTAATGAAAAGAAAGGGGTTCGGGTCATCACAATTCTTGGAGATGCCCCCGTTGAGGCCAGAACCATCGGATTACTAGGAGAATTAAACACACAGAACCCCAGATAAGCCTAATGTAGATTAGTATCCAAAATGCAGTCCATCCCCACCCCAACCAGAATGCCCACGCGACGGGCGCCTCATAAATAAGAACATAGGTTATCACTAGGCCCACTGAGTTTCTAGTTTTATGATAGATTAGTGGAAAAAATATTCCTAGAACAATGATATCATCCAATTTCCATTCTCCTGTTAATAAGGGGGCATTATAGAGAATACATGTCAGGAAAATCATCAGGAGGAGCACATATTCCCTTGGGTACTTAGTTGCGTATTCATATGGGAATGCCTGCATGAATAATACAGTATTCAGGCCTGATAGGGTCCATAGATATACTGCGATTAGTGGAAGAATAAGGCGTGGTGATTCGCGGAATAGGCCTATTTAATGCCGTCACAGCCCACTGCCCTAGGGCACGATTTATGTCAGCTTTCGTAATAAGGAACATCACCAACATTGGTAGACATATGGCCAAAAAATATATGACCCCAACATATAGTAGGCTTTCGAAGAACTCATTCTTTCTCAACCCCAAAGCCTCCCTAGTACTCCTCCTCAAGAACCACCTAGATAGGTATATGACAAAAATAAGTGTGACAGTAAACCCCAGCGTGTTCATTATGAGAACATTCACCAATGTAAGTGGAATCGAAAAATATACAACTATGAAATTCGCCCCATAGCCTACTAGGAGTAAAAACAAGCAATAGACACCCAATATCTTTAGATCTCTACCCTTGCTAGATTGTGCGTCACTATTATTTTCCAAATTCATTTATGACCCCCTCTAGGGGCTTCCTATCTATTCTCGATCACCACAGCCTACCTATTTATTTCCTTTAAAAATACTGAATTTAGGATTTATCTCTAGGTAAATGTTCATTTAGTAAATACGCGTTTAGTTAATAGTGATTAAGTTGGATTACAGGATCTATGGCCGAGATAGAGAGCTGGAAGCACTAAGGACATATGCTAGGCTTGGAAAAAAAGTCCTGATAAAGGGTAGGAGGGGCATTGGTAAGACGTACCTTGTTAAGGCTCTGGTTGAATTACTCATTGGTGAGGATAAGAGGGCCATATATGTGAATTGCGAGAAGGTGACTACTCCAGCTAGCCTGTTGGTTGAGGCTGGTGTTGGCTCCGGGAGGGGTCTGTCTCCGGATCAGGTTCTTGAGACTTTGTTCAATAGGCTTCGTGAGGAGAATATTGATCTTATTGTTCTTGATGAATTTGTCTATCTGGTTCGGGATTTTGCGAGGAGGAAGCCATATAGGAGTGTTGAGAGGGTTGTGGCACATCTGAGGGGTTTGTTGGCCGAGTTCCCAGATTCTGTGATATTTACTGCGAGCACCCTATGGCAACTATACAAATTGATAAGGAACTATGAAAGACGGCTTGCTAGGATGTTTGATGTTGTCATGAAGTTGGACTCGCTTAGATTGGATGATGCGTCCAGAATAGCCTATGATGTCGTAAAGAATCATGAGGAGGCAGTGAAGATTGCGGAACTGGGTGACTGTGTCCCTTTCTATGTGGAATCAATAGCATTAACAAGATTGAGATGTGGCGACCCATACGAAGCATTCGTAGAGGAATTGAGAAGAGGGGCACTAAATGAGTTGTTCAGAGCTTTGTTCAGTAATATGCCGGGGTCAGCCAGAGAAATCATCTGTATCCTCGCTGAGAGACCCCACACATTTGAAGGCCTAGAACACAAGATTATGGATGACACCATGCCATACTCACTAGAATACCTAACCGAAATGGACATCATCGGTAGGATCCAGAGAAGAAGAAGAGTGACATATTATATAAAGGATAAGACCTTTGGCGCGTGGGTAACTATGAGGAGACACCCACACATAGTGAAGAACATACATAGAATAACTAGGCTACTATCCCTAGGGTTCGAATCGATAGTAAGGGAGCTCTTCCTATCAATAACAACGGAGACAGAGCTTGAAGACATAAAGGGGGAGAGAATCGCATTCGGGCCAACAGAAACCGTGAGGAGGATAGAGTTGGATGGAGGAGAACTGGATTTACTCGCAACAGACGAGAAAGGACGAACAATACTGGGTGAAGTGGCACTGAAGGCTGATCTGGAGAAAATAAAACAACTAGAGGAAAACTCGGCCAAAATAAGGAAGAGAATGGGGCTCAGGGATATCACAATAGTACTGATAACCTATGACAGACCAAGCGAACAAATAATAAGGCTTGCCGAAAAGAAAAACATACGTATCCTATCATCAGAACAATTGAATAAATTAGCGAGGAGTATAGGGTATAGAAACATCTAAATTCCACATCTCGGCATTATTGTTGCCCTTGGAGATACGACCTCAAAGCGGAGGAGACAAACAGAAAAAACAAAGGAAGAAAAGTTATAAGGACATTTGTCATATTTATACTGATAGGGGAGGAGTTATTATGGCTCCCGCATCTATAGGTGGATATAGGCTTATAAAACCTCTTGGGATGGGTGGTGGCGAGGCGGAGGTCTGGCTTGCAGAAAAGGATGGTTCGAGGTATGCTGTTAAATTTCTAAAAATAACATTGTCGAAAACACTAGTGGATGATATAGAAGAATTCAGGGAGAAAGCCGAGCTATGGAAAAAACTAGTTCACCCAAACATAGTAAGAGTGATAGACTATGGGGCGAGACCAGCACCATACATAGTGATGGAGCTCTGCCAAAGAGACCTCAGAGCACTCCTCAATGAAAAGGGAAGATTGGATTCCGAGGAGGCAGTAGATATAGTTCTTCAGGTCGCGAAGGCACTAGAATATGCACACTATCATGGTGTAGTTCACAGAGACATAAAGCCAGAGAACATATTGATATGTGGGGACAAGGTAAAGGTTGCGGACTGGGGGATCGCAAAAGTCTTGCTTAGGACATCATCAAAGTCTGGGTATGCGGGTACACCACTCTATAGTGCGCCAGAACAGCTAGACCCGGAAACATATGGTAAAGTGGATTGGAGGACGGATATATGGCAAGTTGGATGCCTACTATACGAGATGCTAGAGGGAGAGCCACCATTCCAGGCAGAGCACCCAGGGCAGCTCGTATTATCCATACTAACTAAACCCCCAAAGCCATATAGATATACACCGGAATGGCTAAGACAGGTAATAACAAAATGCCTAGAAAAAAACAAAGAAAAGAGATGGAGAAGTATATCGATAATTATAGAGATGTTGGAGACAAGAACAATACCAAGAAAATCCCCATCAGTCGGGAGGATCCCGCCATATAATATTGAGCGGGAATTCATAGAAACACTGAAAACAAGAGACCCACAAAAAATGGAAATACTACTGGAGAAGCTTCAAGAACAATACGAGAAAAATCCAATAACAAAAAACGCACTAATGCTGGGGACAATAATGGATATTATGGGGATCCCGACAAACATAGTATGGCAAACAATAAAAATAGCTGAAGACGAACTGGAAGAGATTGCGCAAAAGCTGGACAATGACGAAGTATACACATCGCTGGGGAATGGCTACCTACAGATATGGAGGCTAGAAAAAGCAAAAGAATATTACGATAAAGCACTAAGAAAGAACTTAGAGGGAATTAGGACTCTAATTGGTTTGGCGTGGATAAGTTATTATAAGTCCGATTATGATGAAGCCATAAGACTAGCGAACCAAATATTACAAAAACAAGAAAACATAGAGGCACTCCTAATAAAAGCATGGGCGGAAAAAGAACTCAAAATTGATAATAGGGCCACATACAGACGCCTAGTAAAGATATCGCCAAAGACGCCAAGAGAAAAAACAATACATGCATATGCCAAATGTGAACTAGGCGAGAAAAATGCGGTAGATATATTAGAAAGGGTACTAGAAAAGTACCCTAATTATGTAGAGGGGCTAATTTTATTAGCTCTCATAAATCCCGTAAGCAAGGCAATAAAATACTTCGAAAAAGCAGCAAAAATAAATCCTGATAATGCATATGTATGGTGTTTTATTGGAACACTTAAAATATCTGATGATTTTGACGGTGCCATCAGATCCTTTAGGAAAGCGATCGAAATATATCCAGATTGTGTGGAAGCATGGTATGGTATCGGTCTCGCATATGTAAAAATAGGCAATCATGATGAGGCAATGAAATATTTTAAAAAGGCGGTAGAGATCAATCCAAAACACGCAGAAGCATGGCGCGAACTAGGTTTGGTATATGCTATGAAAGGTAGCTATGATGAGGCAACCGAATACTTTAAGAAAGCAATGGAAATAACACCAAATGATGCGTTAGCATGGCGCGATATAGGGGTCATATATGGCAAGAAAGGGGATTTCAAAAAAGCAATAGAATATTTGAGGAGAGCAGTAGAGCTAAATCCAAACTATACGAAAGCATGGTACGAACTGGGGTTTACGTATTATAGAATGGGTAATCTAAACGACGCTATAGAGTGCTTTAATAAGGTGTTATGTATCGACCCAAGCTATGCTGATGCATGGTTTACCATGGGCTTTATATACCTCGAGGAGGGATACCCTGATGAAGCATTAAAATGTTTCAAAAGGACAGTGGAGATAGATCCGAACTATGCGAAAGCGTGGGGCTTGATGGCCCTCGTATACTTAAAGAGGGGCAATTTTGATGAAGCTAGACGCTATCTTAGAAAAGCATGCGAACTTGGAGACAAGAGTTCATGTAAGGCTCTAAGAAGAATTCAGTCCCTTTAGATATAGACGACACCATCTGTTGAAAAAATTTGGGAGATTATAAGGAGATTGTTAAAGAGCTATCTAAAACACTGAGAGAATGCGGGATAACAATAAAATGCCTTATAAATAAAATAAGGTAATATTATGATCAGCCATCTAGGGGCTCCCTGAGGCCACATATGGGCCAATGATAGGAGTCTCAGACCCCAAATGCCTCGATAAACACCACTCGGTGGTTAGGGCATAGGGGCAAGCAAAAAACAGATTGCTTCTATGCCCCAACCACCAGCTATTAGAAGGGTGGCGGTCCATGCGGGCATCCACCCCCATGCTAATAGCAATATTATTGCTTAGCCTTCTCGCTCAAGCCTATGGCATCTTTTGGGTAAGCACAAGCCAGCAAGACAAAACCAAGCAAGCAACACCAAAAATCGAAAAACAAACAGCAAACAAATACATAAAAACTCAACCTAGACAGACAATACAAAAATGGGGCAAAACCAAGCGAACCTCCCCCACGATCAAATACAAGGAACAAAAAACAGACACAAGGACAACAAGCATCCGCGCGATAAGTGGGACACCGCCACCAGCCAGCGGAAACTGGACGATAAACGATGTCACAGTCGTGGAGGGGGAAACACTAATAATAAACGGAAGCATAATAGTAAATACCTCCGGAGCACTAATACTCAAAAACACAACAATATACATGAACCTGACAGCAAACGGAGAGCACTGGATCGATGTATATGGAAACCTAACAATGATCGATTCAACAATAACAGCATACAACACGAGCAACAAATACTTTATCAGGGCCTTTAATGGGTCAAAAATAAGGATAGAGGACAGCGAAATAAGCTATGCTGGGCCAGAATTCGGAACAAACGGCAACCACTCCGGATTATGGATAAACACAGAAAACGCAACAATAATAGGCACATACATACACCACAACTGGCACGGAATATACATATACAAGGGAAACAACACACTAATAAGCTCATGCAGAATAGACAACAACACATACACAGGAATAATAACCAAC
>CAZVPA010000027.1:0-5536 GCA_964628995.1 uncultured Nitrososphaerota archaeon
TTTCGTAGTCTAAGCCAATATCACTACTATTACCCACCAGTATGTTTATTACTCCTCCATCGCTAGTTGTTGTCCTAATAGAGCTTTTTTCTATTCCTTTGGCTTTATATAAGGTTATCTCGCTATGCTTTTCATATATAGTTCCAATATTGTTGGGAGCTTCCTCATCTATTCTAGAGCTGTGATATCCTATATGGGCAAAAGGTGATGTCAATACAAGTAATACTAAGAGGAACAAAAGTTTTACTACAGACATTATCCATACACGGCTCGCTGGGAGGGACAAAACTTATAAAGTTACCAAACACCAATTAATTCATTACTAGTAGTAAAGACTTTATTTACTTTTTAACTCAAGCCCCATCAGGTTCATGAATCCCAAAGGGATGTACCAGGTCTTATTTGTTGAGTCTATGAACTAATGCTACTAGCAGATCCAAGTATGGATGACTGATAATGGGTATAATGGTCCAGTAATCTACTTTACTAGTTGGGATTCTACAACTCCTGACTTATTTGTGGGGGTTGCTGGTGGTTCTTTGGGGAGTTCTAGGCTCAGTCCTATGTTCAGAATTGTTCTGTATACTTTCACTACACTCATTATTATGTGGAGATATGTCAACAATGCTATCATTATTAGTGCTTCTAGATAAAAACCCAGTATGCTTCCAGCAAATATTATGAATAGTCTTATGTCTCTTGACGCTATCTTTCTTTCACCCAATTTTCTTGGATCTATGCCGAGGGTCGCCTCGCAACGTGTTCTAGAATAACTGACAAGTATACTGCCAGAGAGGGCTAATGCTATTACTAATAGTAGTAGGTCACTACTATATATTCCACTGTAGGTTCTCCAGATAAATATCGCGAAGCATGTCAATATCGCTGTGTCAACTATTCTGTCTGTTAGTGAATCTAGAAACGCACCGAATTCACTTTCCTTGTTTAGTGCCCTTGCTATTTCCCCATCTACACCATCTATTATTGATGCTATCTGTACCATTATCCCCGCGAGTATTGGTTGGTCAAATATATATATTATCGCCGCAAAGAGCCCTACAAGCATCGATATTAGTGTTATCTTGTTGGGGGAGACTTCCCCAAATCTATTAACTATGAGCCTTGATATTCTAGTCGATATCCTTCTGTTTATGTAGCGCGAAACTATTCCATCCGTCGGCTTCATGAGACTCAACTTATCTCACCAACCCTCTCTGTTATCAGATCCACTATCCCTGAGGCTTCTCCATACATGACCTTATGCATTTCTTTGGGTGTGTCCACATCGATCCATGGCATCCCGGTAATATCTGATACTTGAACATTATATCCTTGCTCGACAGCATGGTTTATTATGTCCGATATCCTTACTATCTCATGCTCCCTAACTATCGATTGGACAAGTCCATAGACCGTTCTACGCATCAAAAACAGGCCAGCATCAACGAAGTTATATTTTCTTAGTCCTTTCCCTATTCTTATGACTCTACCATTGATGGTATATATTCTTGTTGCTTCCTCAATATCAATATATTGGGGATCTGTATCTCCCGCCACCAATATGTCTATGTCTGGCTGCATATCCTTGATCAGTTTCTGGGGAACTTCAGGCGGATATATGTGGTCGCTCATTGATACGAAGAATACATCACCATCAAGGTGTTCTAGTCCCATATATAGGCTATAGCCATTCTCCCTATGGATGTCATTGTTTATAACTATGTGGAAATCTATACCCCTGAACATATTCAGTAGTCTTGTTAGTAGCCTCTCCGCATTTCTATTGGCCACAACTATAAATCTCTTAACACCCACAGACCTGAGAGATAATAATGGAAAGTGGAGAAGCCTAAACCTACCAACAGGAGCAAAAGGTTTGGGAAGAGAGATATACATACGGAGCCTACTCCCCTCCCCCGCAGCCAATATTATTGCCTCCCTAACCATAAGGGATCACCTAAGAGGGATCTAGAATGGGGGTATGTTAAAGGAATTGTTATGTTAATAATGAGTATCCATTATTGTATGTCTATCCCTTATGCTATTTAAAGACATGCTAAATAGTGGAAGAGAATTCAGAAAAATATGATTAAAGATTCTGAAGATTTTTTTGGAGGCTTTTATTTTTCCAAAAGCATGTTATCATTGGTGCTATTGAGATGCGACCCATAATATGGGAGGGATGGATAATTGACTATCAAGATGCACTAGCATTCCTCAGAGGGAAGAAAAAGTGGGATTCGATTAAACGGAGAAGAGTCAGACTACTCGTGGATACGGGATCTCTTAGAACAATAATTCCCAAGAGTCTCCTAGAGGGTCTATAACCATGTTATCTGAGAGAAGTAAGTGCTCAGGGAGTATGTGACAGACCATCAAAATTCATGTTGGCACACCTAGGGATTGGTATAGAAGTGGACAATAAACCTATTGTTTCCATCCATGGAATACTGATCCCACTGGAAGAGGAGGTCGAGAAAAGACTTACCGAGATCTTGAGGCCGCATAACGCAGATGTAATATTAGGCCTAGTCTCCATGGATGAACTCCACATAACGATAGAAGAGAAGACACACAGACCCAAACCTCTCCCAATAATAATACTCAAGAACATCACATGATACAGCACTATATCGCGCAACCATTGGTCCATAGATTATATATCCCCAGTACTTCAGCGTCCCTATTGTTAGGACTTCATCCCAGTGCTTCTCCTTTCCTCAGCAATAGATCCTCCATTATGAAATACATGTCGCATTGGAATGGCTTGCGTTTTATTTCTTCCCTCAATTCTCTCTCCAACTTTGCAAAGACCGCGATGGAGTTTGTTTTCATAGCAAGAGCTATCGTGAAGCAGTCGGCCAATGCGATCTTTCTCTCACACTTAACTGATGCGATGGTCTCCAAGAATACATCTGTTGGAACAATATCAATGTATCCAGACCCCTTAAGTAGGTCAAGCTTCTGCTTCGCAACATCAATCGAGGCCTTCCTACACAATATATAGAGCAACTCAATTATTGCGAGCCTATGCGTTAATGGACTAACGCGTTCATTAATTATCTCTTGTTTAAGAGCCTCGAAGTGTTTCTCTGCTAGTGCGAGACCTATTAGTACGCTCCCATCCAGCACTACTATTCTACCACGAAGCTCATCTAGGCTCACGGCGTCTCTCCTCGATGAGTTCTCTGTAGCATTCTTCAAATGACACATTTGGTATGGGGCTCGTAAACAGCTCAAACAACTTCTTGTTTTTCTGGTTGGATCTATAGTATTTTATCAGGAATATTATTACATCATCGAAATCAACCCGACGACCCAATCTCATCTGGAGTTCACCAGAGATTTTTATCAGTTCTTTTTTTGTCTCTGGTTTCACATATACGGTACTCATAAGATTCACCTACTTTTCTATAACTTCTATAAACTATATAGTGATTATAACTTAAATCAAAACTGTTTGGATGACGAAAGTTTATATCAATAAAGGCAGGGAAAAATATATGACGCATCGATCCATTGAACTCCATAGTGGTTTTGTAGTGATAAGATATTTAAAAAGTTTTTGTCTATGTTGATTTGATGGGTGTATTAGTATGCCGGCGGAGCTAGATGTTGACCCCATTCTTGATAAGATAAAGAGAATACATCCGGGGGATCGCGCCAAGTTGTCTCCGTTCATAGAGAAGTTGTTGACAATGATTGATTCATACTTGGATGAAAATAGGCCTCTTGATGATGAGAAACTCATGGAGTTTGCGGAACAATTGGAGAAGATCAATAACACATCCTACTATGTCTATAATGAACTCAGAGCGAGGACAAAGTTCCCCAATCTCTTCGACAAGGCACTATCCCTACTACGTTGGCGGAGACTCAATAAGAGGTTTGGTGGGAGATTCCCGCGGATGAAATAGCTATATCTCAAATATCTTTTTTAGGTTCTCATATATCGTCCTTCTGACTCTTTTTTGTTGCGTCTGTTTTACCCTCGCAATGAATGCGACAAGTTCTGGTATGTCTGCTGGTGTGAGGAACTTCCCCCTGTATTGGTATGGCCCGTCACTCTCTGTAAGTATTATTGATAGGGGAGCCCTCTCCAACACTCTGAGGTGTTTGTCTTGGAAAATGACCGATGGATTTATTGTTATCATGTAGCCCTGCGCCTCTATGTCCTTGAGAAATTCTATAGGGCCAGAATACCAGTGGAGTATCGCTCTCCTTATTTCATATTTGAAGAGTAGGTCTATGACTTCTCGCCATGCTGCACGGGCATGGAGGTTTACGGGTAGGTCGTACTCACTTGCCACCTCTAGAAACCTCTCTAGGAAGTCTAGTTGTTTTTCGGGGTTCCTAGTTTTTCCATCAAGACCTACCTCACCAAACCCCCTGGCCTCCCTAGATAATTCCACGACATCCTGAAGCTCCTTGTATGATACCTTATTTACATTCCATGGATGGACACCAACCATGGGTATTATGTTGGGAAGTTTCTTGCCTAGCTCCACAACAGTTTTTGATGATTCTAGGTCCTCCGACACGCCAACTATGATTATCTCATCAACAAGCTTCTTAAGCCTATCCTCACTAATCCCGTATACATGGCAGTGAGCATCAACATACGGTATCTTCTTCCTCATACAAACCCCAATAAAAAGCCATTATTCATGCTTCAGAGTTTTTCCATAACCGCCTTTACTTTATCCGATGGAGCTGTCCGTGGCTTGTCATGTCTAGCATCTATGGCTACATTTACCACTATTCTACGTAATCCGATCTGTTTTAGTGTATCATGCGCGATCCTTATTGCCCTTAGTATGTCATCGAGATCATCCGAGTATATTATTGTGCTCATGGGTGTCAACTCATGATTAATATTGGCATTCTTGAACGCTCTAATTACCTCGGCAACATATTTCGAGAGGCTTGTTGTTTCCGTCCCCACAGGAACCACAGATATGCTCGCTATGAACTTAGCCATCTCCCTCTCACCAAGGATACATCTACAATAATACTTTAATAAGTATGAAATAGAACGAATGGAAATCATGCTTGCCTGGGAGAGACCCTCCTATCCCCCTGTCCCCGATGAATAATTATGGGTCGAGTATATGTAGGATCTCATCGAACTTCTTGACGCGGTATGTTGGACTACATTTCCCTATCCAGGCCTTCTTGAGTAATCCTTCAAAATCGACCTTTATCGTGACTATACCCTCTATTTGTGAGACTTGGTTTATTGGTTTCGGCTTATCATCCACAAATGCGATCTCGCTCGGCCTCACCCCATACTTCCTCATTATGTGTTTTATTGCTTCTGTTCTGTCTCTGAAGTCTTCTCCGATGATTATTATTTCATCAAAGAATTCTGCTAGTCCGCTCTTGATGATCCGTTTTCTCTTCTGGCTTGGCTTTCCATCCGTACTTGAGAGGATTATGAGTACTACTCCCTTGTTTCTGAGTTGTCCTAGGGATTCTCTAATGCTGGGGAGAACTATTGTTTGTTCTATCCTCAGGTCCCAGAAGTATTCTAGGA
>CAZVPA010000027.1:5546-21886 GCA_964628995.1 uncultured Nitrososphaerota archaeon
TTCTAGGAGTCGTTCAATTTCGTCTGGATGCAATTCTATGCCGAATTTTTTGAGGAGTTTTGGCCACCACTTTGTCCTGTCATAATTCTCTTTTGCATCCTCGATATCCTCCATTCTTATTGCTTCATCAACAAATTTCCCAATGTTCTCCTGCTCGATTTGTATTCTCTCCGCGAGCCTCCTATATATTGCTGGAAGACATGAATATATGTCCGCTAGGACACCATCAAAGTCCGTGGCTATGATCTTCACCCTGGGTCTGGTCAACTCGGGGACCCACTATGTATCCTACCGCCAAGAAGAATGGAGGAAACTATTTTTTGAAGTCTTCATATATTTTGCTTGGTGTTGGGCCTCTCTGACCAACATATTTGCTTGTCCGTCTCTTATTGTATGGGATCTCTGATGGTTTATCCTGCATGAAGAAAGCCAGCTGTGCTATCCTCATTCTTGGGTACAGCTTTATTGGGACGATGTTTATGTTGCTTATCTCTAGGGTTAGCTGGCCCTCGAATCCGGCATCAACAAAACCTCCTGTTGAGTGGACAATTACCCCGAGTCTCGCGATTGAGGATCTTCCCTCAATCCGCGCACTAATGTAGGGTGGCAACCTTATGTACTCGAGTGTGGTGGCAATTATGAACTGGCCTGGATGCAGTATTATTGATTCCCCATCATTAACATGTACCTTCTCTAGGTAATTATCCACGGGCCTAGATGGATCTATGGCTTCTATCCGCTTCAAATCAAAAAGAAGAAAATCATTCCCAAGTCTAAGATCAATAGAGGATGGCCCAACCAGCGATTCATCATAGGGCACTATCTCTATTTCCCCCCTCCTTATGAGCTCCTTTATAGTCCTATCACACAGTATCATACCCATCCGCAATTATGTATAGTGAAATCTTGCTTTAAATTCCGCTCTCCTCCCGGGATGCCATGACTGTACTGGGCGATAATACCCAACAATCCTGCTCCATACCTCCACCTTGCTTCCACAGTTTGGGCATGACCATACAACCCCTATTCCTCTCCAGCCACATGAATTACACACACTTATCGCGGGGGTAATGCTGAAATATACGATCTTTGTATTCTCGACAAAACTCCTTATGAGTTTCTTGAGGGATCTTGGATCCATTGCTTCTCCAAAGAATAGATGTGCCATTACACCACCCGTAAATTCTTGTTGGACAATCCCCTCAAGCTCCACCCTCTTAATGAGAGGCATCGAGACATAGTAGGGGACTATGCTATTACTATAGATGGGCTCACCATTGAGTATGGGTATGAATACCTCCCTCCGCTCAACCCTATCCCTAAACTCAACATAGTCCCTCATTGCTAATCTATATGCCGCGCTTTCCCCCGGGATCTCCTCCACATTATATAGGTACCCGTCCCTCTCCTCGCACTCCTCAGCATACTTTCTGACGTACTCGACAACACGCTTCATGAAAACTATGGCCTCCATAACCCGGGATGAATACCATATATTTGGATCCCCAATCATGTTTACTGCTGCCTCTGGTAGCCCAATAAGCCCGAATGTTCCGAAGTGCCCAGCAAAACTCTGTAGGTACGCCCGCGTGAGCGGCATTAGACCATTCATTAATGACTTCATGTATCTCTGCCTCCACCACAGTATTATTCTCCTAGCGACATAGAGTTTGTCTAGAAGCATATCAAAGAATTCTGATTCATCCCCCTCACTCATTATTGCCAATCTGGGGATATTTATTGTTACGACACCCACACTACCGGTAGCATCAGGAGTCGCCCATACCCCTCTAGGGCCCTTGGTTTTTCTCATCTCCTCGAAATGTTCCTCCTCAGCATCCCGCATTATCCTGAATGAATTCATCCTCATTACCTTGTTTGCCTGGATGGTGAGCCTACAGCACATAGCGAATAAACCACTCACATCCGTGGCATACCCATTTAGTATGTATAGTGACCCCCTCCGCGCTAGGACCTCAAAAATAAGGTCTGTTATCTCCCCCCATCTGGATCCATTCCAGTCAAAATCTGGTGTCAGCATCAGCGTTATTATTGGGAATGTAAATGGTCTCCCAAGCGCATCTCCCTCCAGATATAGCCTTAGTAATTCCTCATTTATAATGAGAGCCTCATCCAGATAGTCGCCAACACGCCCCACATTCTTTCCTCCCACAATAGCCTCGCTCTCCAAGTAGTCCTTGATCAGGTCGAGTACTATTGTTATGTTTGTGAAGGGGCTCTGGAATCCTATTCTTGATGGATAGTTTAGTTCAAATACGAGTCTCTGTAGTGCCTGCCTAATTTCCTTCTTGGAGATACCATCATGCTTTACGAATGGTGCTACGAATAGGTCAAACCCACTTGTTGCCTGTGCGCCACTCCATTCATTCGCTATGAGAAAGAAGAGGTTTACTATATGGGATATTGCTGTGTCAAAATGCTTTGCTGGATTAGATATTACTGTGGGTGTCTTAAGCCCTATTTTGAAGAGCTTGAGTATTGACCAACCCGAGCAATAGGGGATATATAGGGATAGGGGTAGCTTATGTATGTGTATGTCCCCCATGGTATGCATCTCAACGATGTCGGGAGGGAAGTATCTTGATAGGATGGCAGGGTTCTTTAGTAATTTACTGATGATATAGCCGACAAACGCCCCGAATGACTTGTTTGTATTGGCATTTTCCCTACTCTCCCAGTCGACGCTTGATAGATACTTCTTCTCCCACTTATCTATTTCCATAGACATATCCAGCTTATGCTTCCCAAGATAGGATTCTTCCAAGCGTAGTTCTGCTCTCATTATGGACAACCCTAAAGCTAGATCACTATATATGTTTCAGCACAATCAAAAGAGTCCATAGGACATACATTATCTCTACCGTGGTTAAAAAGAATATCATTCGTAGGACGTTTTAATTCTTAGTAATACGATGAGGGCTACCAGATTTTTCCCTCAATATATCTCCTAGTTAGATCTTTCTTTGGTTTTTCGAAAACTTCCTCTGCTGGGCCGAATTCTATGAGTTGCCCCATGAATAGGAAGACAACATAGTCGGCAAGTCTTTTTGCTTGCGCTATATTATGGGTAACCATGACTATTGTTACATCCTTTTTTAGTTCCATTATCACCTTTTCGAGTCTCGCCGTGGATATGGGATCCAGAAACGCTGCTGGCTCATCAAGTAACAATACTTCTGGTTTGAGTGCTAGGGCTCTCGCTATACATAGTCTCTGCTGTTGTCCACCACTGAGGCCAAATGCACTATCAAATAGCCTATCCTTTACCTCATCCCATAAGCCTGCCTTTATTAGTGCGTTTCTGACTATGTTTTTAAGTTTTTTCTTGTCCTTTACGCCATGTATCCTCGGGCCGAATGCGACATTGTCGAATATGCTCATGGGGAATGGGGCTGGTTTCTGTAGAACCATCACTATCCTTCTACGTAGCTCATAGACATCTATGTTCCCCGCATATATATTGACGCCGTCCACGAGTATTCTGCCCCTAATGCGGAATCCCTCTATGTAATCATTCAGCCTATTTATTGATCTCAGGAGCGTGGATTTTCCACAGCCAGAGGGCCCTATCACCACTGTTATCTTATTCTTCTTTATTGGGAATGATACATCATATAGTACTTGCTTGTCCCAGTACCACGCACTTACGTTGTCCACAAGGATCTTGTCTTCGTTCTCCATGCGTCCGCACACTCACGATAAAAATATATTATGTTCCTTAGATTATGTAGAATATCGGCGATATATTTTCCGCATATATGCTCCATAAGACTCACAAAGGGGTTAGCAGCAGGAAAATAGGTATCTAGGGCTAGAGTTCTAGATGACCCAGAGGCATTCCGCGACAAAAGAAATCTATATGTCGCATAGATGAAAAACAAAAAAAATAGGAAACTATGATCTTATTCTCCGCTCCTCCCTTCTTTCCCCTCCACGAGTTTTTCTAAGAGCTCTACCTGTCTCTCTAAGTACTGTGCCGGCTCCCGCTTCTGTATCTGCTCCATCAGTATGTTCTTTACTCTTTCTGGGTCTGGAACCCCATAGAGAATAAACCATGACCTACCCCTAGGAACAGTAATTCCTCTCTCCCCACCCACAGCCACGCCAGCTCCAACACCTACTCCTCCCTTCTCCGCAGCACCCCCAACTCCCACACTTACCTTAGCCACGTCAACACCTGTCCCTATACCACTCGCTGTTGTTGGGACTATTGTTCCATAGTTTAGTAGTTTACCGAGAAGGCCCTGATCCATCATGACATCGACTATGTTTGAGTAGAGCAGTTCTCTCTCCCTCTTACCGAATATACCCATGTACACACCCATTACCAGCCTCTTGTTCGTTATTATGTACTTGTGTGACCTACGATACAGCTCTGTCAGAATAAAACCGAGCGCACCAATACCCGCTGTGAGAATCCATATCTGCTCGAGGGCAACCACACTCTTAGCGACCGCCGCTGTTCCCAGTACAGCTATTAGTGTGAATAGTATGACCCATTTTGCGGTTATCTTCACGATGAAAAATATTACTGCTGGGATTATCAGTATAAACCACCAGAATATTATGAGGAGTATGTACTGTATCAATGATATCGATGTTATGTTTGCCGAAATCCAACCAAGGATCTCATCATACTTGGCGTACATTATGCTTCCCACAACAATGTACCATAGGAAGAACAGGTAGTGGGGCCAGAAGCTCACTGGGTGTGGAGATAACACCTCTATTATCTTCTCATCCTTCAACAAACTTATCATCAAAGGGCACCCACAACACTGCTATAGAAAGAATATCTATTTTTATTATTTTTAACTATAAAAATGAAGACATGAGCTTCCAGCCCCTGCGAACCCTATCTAAAACCCTCCAAACCAAATAAAAAAAATCCACATCTATCACTAAATCTGGCAAAATATGCTTCCAATATCAAACACAGGGAGCAGCCAAATTCATATCTCTTTATAAATCCTTTATTTTTTCTTTGCAGTTCACGCAGGAAGGATCTATAGATCCTTCTTGCTAGATAACAAAATAAGGAGACCCAGATGAAGCGTGAGGAACTCATCAGAAAACTTGAGGAGGCATCAAACCGCCTCCAAAATAGTAAAGAAAAATTTGAGATCTATGAAAATGTCGAGCTAGGTCGGGGAGCCGGGAACTATACGTTTGTTTTTGTGGCCAAGAAAAAGAAGAAACGAGGAATATTTGGTGCAATAGCAAACATAGCGAAGAAAGCATACTATTATGGTACCAGCGGGGTCGCATATGGGATTCTTGATGAAATAGCTAGAAGAAAGATGCAGAACACAATAAACCTCGGTACGATAGAAAGAGAAATTACTGGTGCGGAACTAGCGATGATACTTAGGAGATGGGTCGAAACAATACCGAAGGGATATATAGAGACAATAGGGAATAACCTCCAGCTCCCTCAAGATGACAAATGGATATCCGCATCGATAAGACCTGATAAGGAGATAAGGATAAGGATGGAGTTCGTGAAGCTATACACGGGGACGGAACCAGTAAGCGGGGAGGAAAGCGTTGAGCCCCAGCAACCACAACCCATGTCTCAAGCTCCCCAAATACCTCCACAGAAACCAATGCCTATACCTATCCCGATCGGGCCCATCCAGATACCAACGGTGGACTTCTCGAATCTGTATGTGAAGGGTAGTCTCGCAGAGACTGAGGATGGTGCATCATTCGCGATAAGGAATCCCATTAAACCCACAAGAATAGTGGCTCCATTGAGGATAAGGATTGATGGTAAACAGGTTAATGATGAGGACATAGTGATTGTTGGTAGTGCTGGGGAGAGAGCAAACCTGAGCATAAGCAGGAATAACCCATTTCCAGTAGCGTATGGTGAGACCCTGCTCATAAAAATAAACAATATAAGACTTACCAAGGGAATACACAAAATAGACATAGCAGTAATGGTAGAGGATATGGGAGAAATCCTGATATCCAATGCCGACAAGACCTAGGTAACCTCTTTTTTATTTTCAATAACTCTTTCTCTAGTGTTCCTATATATGTATCCATTATAGTTTGTAATTGGTATGTCCTATATGGGTGGTCGGTATGGTAAGGTTTATCCCCAAGGCTATTGGCGAGGTAATAAAGAAGGCTTTTTCTAAGCCATTTACCAAGCATTATCCATTCGAACCAATAGAGGCATTTGAAGGATATAGGGGGCGTATAAGGTGGTATGTCAAGAAATGTATAGGTTGTGGTATGTGTGCCAATGTTTGTCCAGCGGAGGCAGTAGTTATGGTTCCTGATGAGAGATTCAGGACAAAGAAAGGGCCAAAGTTCATACACTATAGATGTATATTCTGTGGACTCTGTGCGGATCACTGCCCAACAAAAGCAATAGAGCTCACGAAGGACTACCACACATATGGCCTCAAAAAAGAGGACGTAGAAATAGAAATAGTCGAGGAATAATCTTCATCTACTAATCACATATCTATCTAGGATCTCCCCATTTATATTCTTGTAGGTTATTGTTATATTGTCCCCTGAGATTTCTAGTATCATGTATCCATATCCAAACTCGTAGTGATCAACGGAGTCTGTGTCTCCTATATATACATGTGGGAATCCTCCTGATGGGCCAACAATAATATAGGTAGTATTGTTTACTTTTTCTCTCGCATAGGCGTGATCATGACCCATTAGGACTAGGTCTGGCTGGTATTTGCTGAGTAATGGGATAAGGATTTTCCTCTCGTCCTCATCAACCCTGTGGGGGAATATTTCGATTGGTGGAATATGGAGACAGACTATTTTCCATAGGCCATGCTCCTCCGCATATTTGATCGCAGAGATAAACATCTCTCTTTCCTCTTCTGGAAACACGAACTTATCATAACTGGACACATTCAGACATATAAACATCGCGGATCCGTATACGAAGTAATACCAAAATTCTTCCCCGGGTAGGGCCATAAATAGTTGGTAGTTATCCATTCCACCGTACATTACCTCATGGTTCCCAGGGATCGCCATTAGTGGGTGTGTTGACGCGATTTCGCTCTCGGTCTCAAGAAAGTTTATCCAGAATTCCTTTCTCCCATCCTGAACCATGTCTCCAAGATGGATTATAAAGTCAAAGTCCTCAGCAACAGCGTTACTGATGAACCTCTGGAAATATCCGAAGCTTGGTGCGTGAGTATCTGTATGGACAAGCACTTTGAAGGACCCAGACCCCTCTGGTGCTGTCCTAAACCGGTAAATGTCGCTCCAATTCTTCATAATATCCCCAGCGAAATACCCTATCACATAATTATATCTGCATCCTGGGGATAGGCCCTGTATAGTTATGTGGAACATTTCTGAGGGATAGTCCGTCTCGACAAGACCTCTGAATGTCTCATTCCAGTAGAGTATGTATGCTCTTCTCTCGGAGTCCCATCTCCAACTTATCGTTATTGTTGTTTTGGGGTCATCACTCCAGGAGAGCCATATTGCTTCCCAGTCATCTGTTGTTCGTAGAGAGTTTGTGATATAGGGGAGTACTACTGAGATCAGAAATATGGATAGGAATAATGTCTTCAGGAAAAAGAGTTTTACTGCGTCCTTAGCACTAATATGTACCACCACTTAAGACCCATACCCTAGTCTGTATTATTCCTCGAGAACCTTCATGAGTATGGTCTTGATTATTGACATTTTGGATAGGTTTTCAACGACCTCTAAGGTTCGTAGTGATTCGTCTAGTGTTCTCCCATATGTGACGACTCCATGATTGGGAATTATTACTGCTTTACTATTCGTAAGTGCCTCGGCCACATATACCGCGAGTTCTCTCGTGCCTGATGGGGCATACCTACATACGGGGACATATTCGACACCAAATACTCTTGCTTCCTCGTTGATGAACCTTATTTCCCTCATAATTGTCCCATATACCGTCGCATATGGGGCATGCGCATGTATTATAGCCCCCGCATCGGGGATACGCCTATATATCTCTAGGTGCATTGGTAATTCTACTGAGGGTTTCTCCCCCTCAATAATTTTCCCATTGAGATCTGTAACCACGAGTTGTTGGGGCACGAGTTCATCAAATCTTATGCCACTCGGGGTAATGATGACCCTATCCCTAGCTCTCACACTCACATTCCCGAGTGATGCGTATGTCAGGCTATATGCTACAAGCTTTCTACATATGTGCACTATTTTTCCCCTTATTTCGTCTCTATTCATATTGGCTCACTTAGAGTAGTGTGTGTATGATATACCAAAAAATATTATTTGTTGTGGTGTCACCCTTGTCTGGCCATGAGGAGGGAGAGTTCATTAGACTTAGAGACGTCTTGATTGTTGCGACATTCATATGGCTCATATCATACTATATACACTCACCACTCGCTGGTGGAGGGACATGGATATACTCGGATATTGTTGGTCTGTTATCCGCTAGGGGGCTACTCTGGGCAGATAGGCTCCTGATTCCTTATGCTGATTATCACTTTGAGTACCCACCGCTTGTAGCACTACTCTTTATTCTCTCAAACCTAGTAATGCTATTGATACCAAAGGAAAATATGCACATGCGTGCGTTCGTAGGATATACAGTAATGTCGATAGTTCTCTATCTCCATGCTATAGGCACAATAATAGTCCTACACAAGCTCGCCGGATATACGCGTAGGAGAAGTATCCATATCCTAATATACTATGTCCTTATGCCGTCATTCCTCATATATACGAACTATAATTGGGACATAATGGGGATCTTCTATGCGTTGCTTGGCTTATACCTGTTCCTACGGAACAAGAGACTTCTTAGTGCTTTGATGTTCGGTCTTGCCGCGGCGGGAAAAATAATCCCCGCGGTAGTGGCGTTGGGCCCAGCAACACAACTATTTGTGGAGAAGCTCAAAGAAATGAGAGATAAAGGCGGAGAGGTAAACCCAATAATGATTTATATTCGAGCCATAGTATATCCCATATCATATCTGCTTGTTGTTGTTGGGGAATTTTTGGCTTGGAATATCCCATTCATGATTATAAGTTTTGATGGTTGGTATAGTGGTATGATAGCGCATCATGCTGGGTGGTATATTGAGGATAGTTGGCTAATACTTATTTTTGACCCAGCAGACCCATTGGCAAAATATGCGAGCGCCAGTATAATGGTATTCCTCATGTTGATATCCGCACATCTCCTAGTGATCGCTAACATAAGCGGGGAGGAGAGGGTTATCGTTGGTGGAACATTATACATGGCGGTTTTTCTGTTCTCCACATATGTCTATACGCCCCAGATGAACCTACTAATACTCCCATTATTCACCCTAGTACCGCTGGGCTACACAATAGTGTTCGTATTTGATGCGCTCAACGCTATGATAATACTCTCATGGTTCAATTTCCAGAATATATATAGACTATTCGAAATAGAGACAGAAGGCCCACTAGACAGGACGAGTATACCACAAATAGCAGCATGGACACGATGCTCTATACTCCTAATGATAATCATAAAGATCTGGTGGTCACTCTATAGTTCGTCCATCAAGACCACGGAAAATGTTGGTTAATTATTAAGTAAATAACCAATAGCATTCTTGTGGTGAGTGTGATGAGACTTGTTGTTGCATTGGGTGGAAATGCATTACTCAGAAAGGGGCAGAAGGGGACATATTGGGAACAATTTGAGAATGCGAGAAAGACAGCAAAATTCCTTGCTGATATCGTGGAGAAGGGATATGAGCTAGTAATAACGCATGGTAATGGCCCACAGGCTGGAGCAATAGCACTTCAGAACGAAATAGCGAAGGATACGGTACCACCAATGCCTCTGGATGTGATAAACGCGGAGACACAGGCACTAATAGGATATATGCTCCAGCAATCACTAATAAATGAACTACATAGGAGGGGAATAAGGAGGGATGTCGTCGCAATAGTAACCCAGGTTGTCGTTAGGAAGAATGACCCCGCCTTCCAGAACCCAACAAAGTTCATAGGGCCATACTACAATGAGGAGAAGGCAAAAAGACTCATGAGGGAGAAAGGATGGATAATAAAGAGGGATCCGAGGGGTGGATGGAGAAGGGTTGTCCCGTCTCCAGAGCCAATAGATATCGTTGAAAAGGAGGTAATACTGAGCCTACTGAGACAGGGAATAATATGTATAACCGTTGGTGGAGGAGGAATACCAGTAATCCTCGAAAACGGCCACTACAGGGGTGTTGAGGCAGTAATAGATAAGGATCTAGCATCATCACTAGTCGCAAGAATAATAGGGGCAGACATGCTTGTAATACTCACAGACGTTGAATATGTATATATAAACTTCGGTAAGCCGGACCAGAAACCACTAAGAGAGGTGACACTAGAAGAAATAGAAAAATACTATAATGAAGGACACTTCCCCCCAGGAAGCATGGGGCCAAAAGTACTCGGCGCAATAAAATTCCTTAAGGCCGGAGGAAAAATGGCAGTGATAGGCCATCTAGAAAAAGCACTAGACGTACTCGAAGGCAAAAGTGGGACGAAAATCACTCGGTAGGTATACAAGAGATGAGAATCCTAGGACTACAGGAAATCTTCCAAAAAGAGGGAAAGATAATAATAGGGGTAGTCCACCTCAAACCACTTCCTAGCTCTCCACTCTGGGATGGTGACCTAGATAACGTATTAAGGTCAGCACTTAGGGATGCTAGGGCTCTGGAGGAGGGTGGTGTTGACGGTATTATTGTGGAGAACTACGGGGACATACCATACCCAGTAAGGGTTAGGAACCCAGAAACAATAGCAGCAATGACACTAATTGTAAAGGAAATAATCAACGAGGTCTCGATCCCCGTGGGGATAAATCTCCTCAGAAACTCGGCAATAGAGGCTACTGGGATAGCGTATGTTACTGGAGCAAGATTCATCAGGGTGAACGTGTTCGTTGAGACCGTCGCTACGGATTCTGGAATTATAAGGCCGATAGCACCAGAATTGCTAAGATATATCCGTAGGCTGGACGCAGATATGGGGATTTTCGCAGACATAAGGGTGAAGCATGGAAAGACCTTGGGGGAGAGGTCACTTGAAGACACCATAATGGATGCATTTGAGAGGGGGCTGGCATCATGCGTTATCCTGACTGGAGAAAGAACTGGCCAACCTCCACGAAAAGAAGATCTGGTAAGGGCCAAGGAATTAGAGGCGGGTCCCATCCTAATAGGGAGCGGAATCAGACTAGAGAACATAGAACTATTAAGATATGCCGATGGAGCAATTGTCGGGACATACTTCAAGAAGTATGGAAAAACACATAACCCAGTGGACAAAGAGAGAGTAAAGATATTTATGGAGAGACTAGAGGAGAGCCTCAAGAATATCTGAATGACCGTCATTTATTGTGAGTTTTCCAGGCCTTATTCTGGGAATAAATCTTAGTTCCTTGCCCACGATCGCTACTAGGGGTTTCCACCCCATTTCCCTAGCTGTTGTTAATATTTTCTCAACGTTTTCTCTTGATAGGTATATCTCACCTTTAACCGAGAATTTTACTTGGATTCCAACGTCGATATCTTGGATCTTGACGTAGATGTCGAATGCTCCACGGCTATCATGTGAGTAATATGGGGTAAATCCTCTGCGTAACAAGTAGTTTCCAACGAGTCTTTCCGCCCAATGCCCAACAACCGTTACTTCTACTGGTTCCAGACCATTGACTATTTGTTCCATATACCTCTCGAATAATGGGTCTATAAATTCGTATCTAGCGTTCTTAGGTTTAAGAATCCCCATTCTTCTCAGATCCGATGCTCTAGCCCTATCCCAAATATCTAGAAACTCGCCAGCAATTATTTTCTTTATGGTTTCTAGGTATTCTTTTCCAAGTTTTAGCATCCTCTTGAAATAGTTATCGAAGATTGGTGCTAGAAACTCATGAAGTTTTCTTTTTGCCAGTCGTATTGTGAGGTTATTTACTGCTCCAAGAGCATATATGTGGTGCCCCATATATTGGATGTAGAATGGATGATACCCCGCAGCTTCAGCGATTATCCTAGCATATTCATCATTGATAGATACACCGCCCTCAGCAAACAACTTCTTTATCATATCCACCGCACTATTCTCGCTGAATGGGCCGAGATAAATAATCTCGAATCTGCCACCCCAAACATCGATAGCCTCCATCAATGGCTCTATCATCGATCCACAGACAATATAACTGATCCTCTTCCCCTCAGCGAACCCTCTAAAAAAATTGAATATAACCTTATCGGACAACCCTCCATAGAACCCCTCGCTCCTTATAAGCTCAGGCAGTAGGTGGAATTCATCGAAGAGAAGAAATAGCCATAGATTCCTTCTTTCAAGTATCGTGCCTAGTTTCTCGAACAGATCGAGCAGGCTTTCCTCCTCTAAAGCATTATCATACTCCGCTTTGAGGTCTATCCCAACCCTCACAAGTTGCCTAAGCATGTGCTTTATTGGTTTATCAATCTTCCCCAAATTTATGTAGACAGGTATTATGTCATCATACCTATTAAGGATATCTAGGTACTTGAGCATAAGACTACTCTTCCCATATTTCAACGGCGCGACAATGCAGAGCAGAATCTTTCTTTTCACACTAAGGTTACGGGTAAGAAACTCCAGCTCCTCTTCCCTGTTGAAGAATTTATCCAACGGGACAGCATCCTCATATATAAAGGGAGACCTCCGAATCCCCAACTAGCACACCAAATAAATACCGCTTAAGCCACTTTTTAATGAACCAAAGTATTCATCCACACTCAATGACAATAACAATCCCCTAACGCACGTTATTCAGAATCTCCAGATGTAATATATGGGATTTATCGTTAGGCAGAAATTGTCTCCATATGAAAACCAATACTTACTTAGGTTCTGATTTCTCTGATCCCTGGGGGTTCACTCTCTATTATTAGGAACCTCCCACGTACATCAACGACATATGCTATGTCTCCTTTCCTGAATACTGACCTTATTGAGTATGCTTTCCATAGTTCTCCCCTATATCTGACCCAGCCACTTTTTGTTGGTGTTACTTCGTCTAGTACCTCGCATATACCACCTACTAGTGGTAGAGGGTGTTCTGGGTGTTCTACTATTTGTGTTGGGGTCACCCCCTGTGAATATTTTACTATAA
Organism: uncultured Nitrososphaerota archaeon; assembly: GCA_964628995.1. Taxonomy (GTDB): domain Archaea; phylum Asgardarchaeota; class Njordarchaeia; order Njordarchaeales; family Panguiarchaeaceae; genus Panguiarchaeum. The sequence goes on from CAZVPA010000027.1 coordinate 18,709, forward strand.
CATAGAAGATTACATATGTCGCTATCAATACTACGAGACCAAGAATTATTGCGAGTATGGATGCATGAGATACCGCCAATATCATGAGGAGTATTACTAGGACAAAAAGAATAAGATAGAACATAGAGATAAAATCCATCATATCCCCCTTACTAACCCTTCGCCCTCTTCATCGCTAGGGCACTCAGTAGTGTCTGTTCCAGTTGGCCGAATGTTACTGGGTATAGTAGGATAGTATTCTTTTCCTTCGCCACTTCCACCAATGTTGTAAGTTCCCTCAGTCTAAGAGCTATTGGGTTTTCAGCATAGAACCTCGCAGCTTCGGCCATTATCTCTGCGGCCTGCCTTTCTCCCTGGGCACTAATAATTTTTGCCCTACGTTCCCGCTCCGCCTCTGCCTGCATTGCCATAGCTCTGATCATATTTTCTGGTAGATATATCTGTTGGAGCGCTACGGATATTATTTTTATGCCCCACTCGCCAAACATTTTATCAAGTTCCTCTTGGATTATTCTCGCCATTTCCTCACGTTTTTGTAGTATTTCGTCCAGCTCATGTATTCCTAAGACTTCCCTCAGATTCGCCTGCCCGTACTGGAATATTAACCGTCTAATATCCCGAACAGTTATGAAGGCTATACCTGGATCAGATACCCTATAGACAACCACTGCATCCACTTTTATGTTTATGTTGTCTTTTGTGAGGACTTCTTGACGGGGTATATCTATTGTCTGGACCCTCAAGTCAAACCTATAGGCCTTGTCAAATATCGAGTCTATAATAATTACCCCTGGACCTTTCAGGCCCTTATATCTACCGAATCTCAATATTGCCGCACGCTCATACTCTGGTATTATCCTTATCCCAGCAATCAGTATAGGTATCCCAACAACAGCTAGAAGAAAGATCAGAACCCATATAATAAGCCCAATGGCAGGCCCTATGCTGGCAACAATTATTACCGAGAGTATCGCCCATAATATTAGAGGGATCAGAATGAACGATATTGGCTTCGTAGACATCCAGCACACCACGGAGCTACTATACCCCTAAATGTATTTGTTTCTATAAGAAAAACAGTATATATAATTCTCCTCAGAATGGTCAACCTATAATTATGGGGATGAGTTTGACTAGTTCTACTCCCACAATACTCTCCATTCCCGCCATTAGTTGCCCTATTTTTTCCGCTTTACTTTTTACGAGTATTACCTCTAGGCATCTGTCATGTGTTATGTGGAGATGTAGCGTAGCTATTATCCCCCCTATGAAGTCGTGCTGTATGTCCAGTAGCTTCTTGACTGTCTCTCCCCTCTTCTCATTATATACTACTACTAGTGCCCCGATTATTGTTTTCTCGGGTTCTTCTATCCAAGCTCTCTCAGCAATAAAGCTACGTACCGCCTCCGCCAGTATTTTCGACCTGCTTCTCACACCTGATTTCTCCATATACTCGTTTATGAGAGCAATAACATCCTCTGGAAGTGACACCCCCGTCTTTATGCTTCTTTTCCGCATAAATACACACCAAGAATAAGCATAAATTTGTATATTTGATGCGATGCGTATGGCTAGAATAGTAATCGCGACCGATGTTGATGGGACATTAACGGATAATAGAAACATACTAGATCTGGAGGCCATTAAGCTATTAAGAGAATTAAAGGACTTAGGGGCTGAGGTAATCCTCGTTTCCAGTCATGCGTTTCCAGCACTAAGTACGCTCGCTGAGTACCTAGGTTTTAGATACTTTGTTGCTGAGACTGGTGGATGTGGCGGGGAGCCTTGGAACCCATTATTTATCCATGCTGTAACCAATAGAGACAGAATCCTGAACATCCTTAGAGATAACGGATATTATCCCACTGGTTCAAACAGGTTCAGACTCGCAGATATCTCGATTAGACCACCAAGCGATCCAGACAAAGCCGTCATCGAGATAAAGAGACTCCTAGATGATTTTGACGTCGACGTTGTCTATTCTGGTTTCGCGATACATATACATAGAAAGGGTGTCGACAAGGGATATGGGCTGAGGAAATTGCTGGATATTCTCAGTATTGATGGCACGGTCATTGCTATTGGTGACGGTCTGAATGATGTTCCCCTCTTCCGTGTTGCTGACTTCTCTATAGCCCCAATAAATGCACCAGAACCCCTAAGGAGAATTGCTACCGTTACCTTGCCATATGGCTTCTCTATGGCTACGCTTCATGCACTAAAGAATATAGTCTATCTTTTTAAATTTAGAAAATTTGATTTAGGAGTATTAGAAAACGCTTTAAGATCGTGAATCACGGTGTCCAAGGCAATGGAGATAATATTGACGTATTTGTTGGATAAGAATGGTGGGAGGGCCTCTTTTGGGGACTTTTACTATATTACGCGGATACCCAAACGCTCATTGAAGAAGTTTCTGTGGTATTGCCAGAGGAGGGGGTTGATGCGTCGTGAGATAGGGATATACTACCTAACAGAGGATGGGAAGAAAATGCTTAGCAATGTCCCAATAATCAACATTAATGACAAGATATTTATCACCGCCACCAGCGACGAGGTATATATGGTTACCCTTGGGAGGAAGATGAGGCTGAGAGAATTCACCAAGAAATTCCTTAAGGAACTCATAAAGAGAAAGTGCCTGAATCGTTCGGAGATACGATCATCACCAGATAGAAGACTACTAATGAGCGCTATGAGACTATTCAGATTACTGAGAATGGCCAGATATAGGGACGATAAAATATGTATCGAACCAAAACCAAACATACTAAGAGTACTTGGGTTGGCATGACCTCCTAAGTATCCTCACACGATCCCCAGGCTTAATCCCCAATACCTCCCTCGCAGACCCCATATTCACCGCTATCTCCATAAAACCATGTGATGTTTCCTTCAGTATTAGCAGCTCGCCCACGTTCACCTCTCCAAACGTTCTGGATACCCTAGCAACAAACCTCCGCTGTTTTGTTTCCACAAACAAGTTGGTACCAGCATCCTCCTCGAGCATGCTGGCAGGCATGTATAGAAACACATTACCGAACCCATCAAACCCTATGACCTCAGCCTCATAGTATTCATCAGTCTTTGTTGGTTCTCCAAAACTTATCCGAACCAAACTTTCTGGATCTATCACTGGGCCAAAACTCTCCAAAGTCTCCCCCAAAGATATATAGGC
>CAZVPA010000028.1:0-14804 GCA_964628995.1 uncultured Nitrososphaerota archaeon
ATTCTTGATACTCTTCAAAGAGGAGAAAAAGAGCCTGATGCGAATTCGGAATGGAACGCCATACTTGCTTCTGCCAATGGTCGTATAATTAAGAGATCACTTGGGAAATTAGATTTTTACTATGTCTGTTTGGTGTTGATGTGTGCGTGGGCGGGTATTAGTTGTGTATGATTCTTGTGCGGATACTGAGCGGATTGGTGGGGATAACATTGTTGTGAAGGGAGTTGAGGGGTTGCCCGAGCTACTTAAGGGGAATGGGTATGATATAGTCATTATTGTTTTTGATCCTGTTGTGGGGGCTGACCACATAAATGCCATGTTGGAGGGTTTAGAGGAGAGTAATGTTGTTTATATAGACTCTCTGTATGAGTCGGGGGGTGGTATTCTGGGTATGTTGATTCCTGTGTTATTGCCGGGGGAATATAGGGGTCTCCCCCTTAGGCCTCTTGCTGTTGGTTTCCGGGTTAGTTCTGTCGATCTGGACAAGTTGGGGAGGCTTGATAGGACATTCATCATCCATAGGATTGTGATGGCTATGGGTTCTTTCTCCATCAGGAGGGTTGCTAGGCTTTCCCCTCACTCGGAAAGTAGGGGGAGTATTGTTGGGGATGTGTTATCCCTATTATCCCTAACTAGGGAGCTTGGGGAGCTCCAGAAGATATTGAGGTTCGCCCTTGTTGGTGTCCTAATAATTATTATGAGTGAGTCTATTCTCTGGCTATTAACAGATCTTTTTGGGTTTGTATATTATGTGTCGGCCCCAATAGCATACCAGATAACGATATTTATTTCGTTTCTGCTTAATGAACTTCTCGTCTTTAGGGGGGCGAAGAGAAGGGGGTTATTATCACGTCTAGTTGGGTGGAACATCGCCTCGTGGGTATCAAGTGCTATATCCCTCATACTACTTGTGGTGTTGAAGGAGTTTCTTGGGCTCCACTATCTCATAGCGAACTTCATTGCGATGGCTGCTGGGTCAATATTCATATTCCTCATAAGCTTCAATGTTGTCTGGGTATCACAACATATGGCCTGTATTATAAATGAAAAAACATATAGCTAGTGGTAGTAGTGGTGTTTCCCTTGAGGTACTGGATCTGTGTGACCACGGAGGAGAACTGGAAAATAATTAGGGATAAGAACATCTGGGGGGTTCCGAGTAGGTGCAGAAAAATCATAGAGGCTGTAGAGCCGGGGGATAGGTTGGCTATCTATGTTATCCAGACAAGATTAGGGGACAAAACAATTCCATCCCGTATCGTCGGTATTTTCGAGGCGACATCCAAGGCGTATTTTGATGAGTCCCCAATCTTCGCCGAGTATAAGGGGAAGAAGTTCCCCTACAGGGTAAAGATTAGGCCCATCAAGATATTCTCTAAGCCCATAGTCTTCAAGGATCTTGTGGAGAAACTCGGCTTCATCAAGAACAAGAAGTTCTGGACTGTATACTTTAGGAGGGCCATGTTTGAGATACCGAGGGGAGATTTCGAGACAATAGAGAGTGCTGGTGAATAACATACTTCCCACAGCCCACCTAGCGGTCACCTATATTGTCTGGTGGATAGCAAGTAGGTATCTCGGCGGCGATATCTGGTCCCTATTTCTCGCAATATTTTTCGGCGTTCTCATTGATGGTGACGTTGTCCTATTTGGATCCAGACATAGGCAATCAATCCTCCATAGTGTGGTTATATGGCCAATACTGGGGATAATACTCTATATTGTCCATGTGGACTACTTCTGGACACCCATCTTTGCGGTGATACATATCGCCATGGACTCTCTCGATTGGGGCGTATATGCGCTATATCCCTTCTCTAGTAACATTTTTGGGCCGAGGATATTGGCGAGAAGATCGAGATTGAATCCCGGCAAAAACATGATTATTGAGTTTTTTGTTGAGTACGTGTCTAACCGTATGTTCTTAGTGGCTGAGATCGTCCTCTGCCTATCAGCTCTCACTATTTTTCTTTTTGCCTAGACAAAACAGCGGAGCCATGAATCATAGGCAAGGAGGGGGATGAGTCTTATTGTTTCCTTAGATATCTTCCTCATTGTTGATGATATGTTTTTTGCCATCTCTATTACTTTTTCTGGTATCCCCATTGATATGTCTTCGAGTCTTAGGTAGTCTAGGGCGTCGGCTAGTGCTATTGTTGATATGTTATCCATGAGTTTTGTTATGAGTGTCCTAGCGAGATAGTCTATGTGCCAATCGAGCAAGCTCCCTATGATGCTCATCTCCAATACCTCGCACGATCTTTTGGCATTATATACGAGGATTTTCCTCTCAATCCTGCGGTATGTATCACCCATAAGGATTCTTGATATGGCATAATCCTCAAACTTGGAGTATATGACCATATAGCGCTTGCTCTCAGTCAGATCCATGGGGTTTATCCCCATTAGGTTGAGTTTGTGGTGGCCATACTCATGTAACATAACATAGAACAACGCATCAGCAGCATCAACATTTGCGCATTCACTATAGAGTACTAGGTCTTTGATCAGGGCCCTAGGCCTAATCACGATGGTTGATTCAGACTTGTTATAGAATATTGATGGCCCATGAGAGTACCCCTCGTCTAGGATACAGATCCTCAAGCTACCGTCGAGGGAGCGTCTAAGGTATTCCCCAATGATGTATAGTACTTTTGTGAGGGTACCGATCCCCATAGCGATTTCCTCTGGTTTTGAGTGGTTATCCGTAATCCTTGGGATGTCCCAATCCAGCAAAATCTTCCGTAGTAGTGATAGTAATTCTTCCTCCATCAGTACCATCTCTATCATTCAAATATAGAAAATACTCTTTATATCTTGAGGATTATGGTTTTTCATATGGACAGGGACACAATATATTTCCTATGTATCGTATTCACGGTATCCTATGTGGTTGAGTCCATCATAATAATCCACTACCTCGCTGGGAAGTACAGCTTCGCATATACCCTCCTCTTCCTACTCATGATAATACCATCGATAGGTGCGGTAACTGTAGCCGTGGCGATCCGGGGGGAGGATCTACTAAAATATGGTACCGGTATGGGGAACATACGATACCTACCAATAGCATTCGCATACCCAATAATAGCCATGCTCCTCGCAGCGGTACTCATGGAGATCCTAGGCTTCCCAATAGACTGGGGCCTCAGCTACCTGAAGAAGCAGTACTACCTAGCAATGCAGGAATATGGGATCTCCCCCGGTGAATTCATGTTCCTCCTGATAGTCGACAGGATCCTATCAGCATTCTTCACAACAATATTTGCGGCTGGTGAGGAGATAGGTTGGCGTGGCTATCTATTCGAAAAACTCCGCTCAGAGAACTCCATAGAGGTATCACTGATCCTAACGGGGACAATATGGGCTATATGGCACGCACCACTAATAGTGTTCATAGGATACAACTATAGGATCCTAAGGGGGTACGGCCTACTAATATTCATACCATTCTGTATATCTGTCGGTACAGTACTTGTCTGGTTGAAGTATAGAAGTGGCGGTATCCTCGCCCCATCATTAGCCCACGGGACAATCAACGCTATGGCGTTGATGGGATTCTACATGTATTCCCATAGTGACTTATTCAGTATAGTTGTTGGGATCCCAGCAGTAATAATCCATGGAGCCCTAGCTATTGTTGCATACCTCGATCTGAAGAAAATAGCCCCATATACATCCTTCAGTGGGAAAACCCGAGAGCCGAGATATGGAGAGATAGAGGACAGAATCAGAGGCTTACTGGAACAACAAGCCCCACATATATCCAACAATGCGCTAGAAAGGAAACAATGATATTCTTCTCTTGGTCACGAAAAATATAAATCATTTTGCCCCATAAAACATTCCTACTGAGTATGTCTTGGGTCATAACATTAATCAGAAGGCTATCCCTCTTCATTTTATAACTTCAATTTTTGCATTCTTGAGGCAATATAATAGATCTATGTGACGCCTCTCATAAGTATTTACATTAGGTTTTTATATCCTCCCCCCGTACTTCGAGGGGGGTATAATGGAATGACGTTAGTGGGTAGGGGGTGAGCCTCATGGCGAGGTCTCTCCCCCTACTCGCAATGGTGATGATGGGCCTGTTAGTAGGTAGTGTCTGCTTGGTATCTTCGTATAGGATTAGAGCAGGCTTGTCCTTCTTTGTTGAGTGGGCATCCAATGTTAGTGTTAGTAATGTTGTGTCTATCTCATTGCTTGGTGGCAATGATGGCTACTACATTGTGCTGTGTAATGGTACACATATTGTGGTCGCAAACAGTACCGGGTATGTGGTAAGATTAAGGAATATTAGAGATATGCTAAATAGCTCATCTGTAGATGGTTTCGGTGTTGGATACCTGAGCAGTAATATTTCGCATGTCTTCGCTACGGTTGTCTATGTTGTCGAAACCCTAAACCCTAATTTTGGTGATGCGTACGATATCTATGTTGGGCTTGTCATGGTGGATGAATACTTCGAGAGAATGCTACTTAGAGAAAAAGTAGCCACAATCATTGGTGATATGTCTTCGTTTCTGGTGGTTCATGATGTTAGATTAAGACAGGTTGGACTGGATATAGACTATATGATGACCCCAACATTGAGGTGTAGAATAGGTAATATTTCGTCGAATCTTTATTCAGCGGTATATATAGCAGATGGGATTAATCTGGTCCTGATAAGTGAAGTAGGCCAAGTCTTCCACATTAATACATACTCACAGCTACTAGGATATTCCGTAGGGCATGTGCTTAGTACAGTATACGGTAATCAGTTAGTGTTAGCCATGAAGAATGTCAGTGGTTCAGACTATGTCTATGTGATTGTTTTATATGAGGATGCGGACGGCAACATAGAGGAGGATGTATATAGGGAAGCCATCGGTCTCAACATAGCCTATGCTGGAAGTGTCCCGGATGTCGCCTGTTATGATATCGATGGAGACGGTATAGACGAAATCATTATTGATAATGGTACATCAATTATCATACTGGAGGAAACAAACGATACCCAATACACAAATATGTTATACACAAAAATGGTGATGGATGTTGGTGCTGTTGATAAACTAGTCATAGGCAACTATACTGGTGACGACGCCCCAGAGTTTATTTTCTATGACCCATACGATAAGAGACTGGAAATATGGAACCTCACAAACATGGTGTTTTCCCTAAATATCAATGGTTCGCCTCTCAGGGACATTGTCCTATGTGATATTAACCGCGATGGATATGTCGATGTTTTCCTGATGACCAACACAACAGCATACTTCATTTATAACAACACATATGATGTGCTGAGTCTGCTGGCAACACCAACAAGCAATGGATTACTCGCAGATATAGATATGGATGGCTACCTAGAATTCATCTATGCCGCCAACTCGACCCTATACTGCTACCAGACATACTATACTGGCATAGGAAACATACAGTTCTTGGACACAGAAGCATCAAAGACATTCAATATAAATGGTGACATTGACAGGGACGGGCTCAACAATTGGGAGGAACTCTACATCTATGGTACAAGCCCATATATACCCAATACAGGGAATAACGATGCGGCTACATACAACATGGCATCAAGCACTATTATTGGGGAGGATAACACATACAAAAATGGAGAAAAATATGTAAGTACATATCAGACAGAGAAAACCAGCAAGATCTATAGGATCAAAAATACATCACTATGCCCCCTAATAATAGCCTTGTTCGCAATAATACTGATAATCACAGCAACAAGTATAAGGCACAAACTACTGGTCATGACTCATTTTTAGGTTTTTAGATACATAGTACAAAATTGCTATTGGATTTATGTATTGCCTTCTGTTTTTTGTATTGCTCATTCAAAGCTGTTGAAGTAACATTCTACGCAATTATTGTTAATAGGCCACTCATAGCTAGGTAGCCTACTATATCCGAGATCGAATGACAGATGTATGGGGGAAATAATGAATCGGAAAGATGATATAGTATCGCCCACAGGAAACCAAAGATAGTTATAGTTATTAGCGTGGTTGGAGTTAACAGATGCGGTATCAATGGATATAGTGCTATGTAGTGGAAAAGTCCGAACATGATAGACGAGTACGTTGCGGATAGCAACAATTTCTCCCTGAATTTCCCGAATAGGAGCCCCCTCCAGTATAGTTCCTCAAAGATCGGGTTGATTATCATGAAGAGAATTGTCTGTGGTAGATACCGCAATATTAGTTCTCTGTTATTAATGAAGCTTGATGTTCCGATGAAGATAAAGAAGATTACTATGATGAGAATAATCGCTTGGTTCATTCTATCAGCCACCTTTCTCGGTTTGAAAGAGCCCAGCAAAACCTTAAAAGGAGTCTCGCTTAGTAGCATAACAAATGGTAGGCACCATAGGAGGTAGTAGAAAATATTACAGATTATCCATGCATAGCTTGTTAGTTGAATTAGGGCTTTAAGCAATAATCTATAGATAACTATCAATAATAATGGGGATACCAGAATGACGATACTTCTCCATGATCCTGTTTCTATTCCCAACACCCACACCAATGCCAAACAGTTTGTATAATTATCAGTATAACCAAGCACTATAATGTTAAATATGTTTTTAAGGAAGACCGCATCGAATCATCAAAATGGGCAAAATAGGAATACCTACATCAAAATACGGGTGGTCGGTGCGTAGGGAGATACCATACCAACAGACCTACCGTCACCTCCATATATACAAAAAAGCGGCCCTCCATAGAGGAGGCGTCACGGATAAGAATATATTCAGATAGGTTCCTATCCCTAAGAGATTCATAGAATGCTGGGAGGAATATGATGATTTGTGTTGGAACAGCAATATATGGATATCGGTTGATATTTCAGGAATATTATTCTTATGTCCTCCTGACGCCAATTTTCATTGAGGATTCCAAAGTAAAGTTTATAAGCTAGATAGTAAATATATTATATTGTAGAACAATACATAGTTGCAATATTGCTGTCTCTTCCCATAAGAAATGGGGCACTACTTCCATCATTAGGTCGATGGTGGGGAGAGATGAGGCCTCTCGCTATAGCTTTAGTATTTCTATTGATCTGTGTTTCTCTCCATAGTTCCCTCCTTGTTGGGCATGATGATGGTGGCGTGAACTCATTGGTCAGGGTTCGCATCAGGGTTGGTGGCAAGACCTATGTCTACTATATCAGGGAAGAATGTATTCTGCGGGGCGGGAAGGCACCTATTGTTTTTAGATTAGGGGGAATAATACAGGAACCATCCTTTCACAGGGAGAGTGGCGTTTGGCCAGTTATTCTTAATGGTTCCCAACTATCCGATCTTGTCGGTTTATCCTATGGGAATATCCGCGTCCTATATTATAATGGTACATCACAGGAGTGGGTTGAGGTACCATACCAGATCGATGAGAGGGGCTACAGCTATGAGATTGTTGATTATGATGATACACCGATATATGATTGGGTATTCACATATATTAGATGGGGAGCTCCAGAGCTTGGTCCAGGTGGGGTCTCGGACCCAGACCAGATGCAGAAGAAATTTGATAATGATGATGAACTCGTATTCTATGTGTATAATGGTTCTCGTGTTGATGAGTCAACATGGTGGAATACATCGTATCCGTACAGGATAGAACTGGCAATTATAGATCCTGTCGATAGTGGTCAGTGCTGGATGTATATATACTTTAAGAATGATACAGCGGTTGTTACTGATAATCCATATGAGGATACAAGCATGGATTATGTCAATTGGTTCCATGAAAATCTTACAGTGAAAACACCATACTACACGATGGCGATAAATACTTCGAACCCAGATCTGATAAGCTATGTGAAGCCTGAGGGCTCACCAGCGGACTTTATAAGGGAAGGGCTGAAAGACTGGTTAAAGGTCAATGGCACATACAATACTGGGGTAACTCAGCTAACATTCGAGAAGGACTGTAATAGGGAGGGAACATGGGATGCCTATTATACTGAGGTAAAAACAAATGTTGGGTACCTCAATGGTCAGGATATTAGGAATGAGGGGGTCGGCAATGGAACAGCAATATCTGATGGGCCAGTCCGTGTAATAGTCAACACATCAAGCTTCATCAACGTCACGACATCTGTAGGTGGGTACACAATAACAAAAACAGAGGTACTCCATAATGTCTATTTCTTCTACACAAGGTTTAGAGGGTATCCATATAAGATAAAGATCGAGGAGAGTGAAGACCCCAATGTACAGAATGAGAAGGTAAAGTATGTGTTCTCAGATGTGAACCGCTTCTCTCAATCGATAATAGGCTCAACAAAGATGTACTTCGGAAACTACACGCAAGGAGGATACTATGGAATCAACATCCTTGATGGGGACGGAACGGACGATTACTACACATCGGGAGGGGATCCATGGACACCAAATCTTGCTCCAATAAGGAACAACGAAGATATTCCGGAGTGGATAATCACAAACAATAGTTATGCCGTAGAGTTTATTTATTTCCCATACCAAATACTGCTAGAGGTTAAAGAGAACGCGAGCGGAGTCTATATATACTGGAAGGATGAACCAACGATAACAGAATTTGGAGTTGTTGTAGAGGCACTTGACATACCAGTAAACACAATGACTGTCTTTATAGCTGATGCAATTGTCAAGCTCGAGGGAGCATCATCTACAACAGAGGTAAATGATATTGGACAGAACTGGTTCCTATACTTTAACGCGACAAGACTTAGTCTGAGGGATGAGGAAACCCTCGTATCTGATGTATTATTCATAAACACGCAGACAAACTTGCAATCAGCTCCACAGGATACTACACCACCAACCGTAACAATCGATGAACCTGAAAACAATAGTGTTGTTGGGGGCATGGTCACGATACAGGTTACATCCAGTGATGAGAATCCAGATACAACATGGTTAACGATTGATGGGAATACCGTAGCTACTTGGAGTGGAGCTGGAACATTCACATATAACTGGGATACAACAAGTTATTCTGATGGAGAGCATCAAATAGTAGCATATGCGAATGATACGGCTGGGAACATTGGAAGCTATAATGTCACGGTTACTGTTGATAATACGCCTCCATCAGTAACAATAGATCAGCCTCAGAATGAGAGTTATGTTAAGGGCACTATTACAATTCAAGTAACATCGGATGATTCGCATCCAAATACTACCTGGCTTGAAATCGATGGTAATATTGTTGATTCTTGGAGCGGCTCTGGAACATTCACATACTCTTGGGATACAACATCGGTCAATGATGGTACTCATCAAATAATAGCATATGCTAATGATAGTGTTGGAAATCTAGCAAACTACAGTATTGTTGTAACAGTAGATAATACTCCCCCCGATGTATCGATAACAGATCCCCAGAATAATAGTTTGGTAAGCGGAACTGTGAATATTCAGGTTAATTCAAGCGATCAAAATCCTGACACTACTTGGCTGGAGATTAATGGTACTGTTGTGCAGACTTGGAGTGGGGAGGGAACATTTACATATCCTTGGGATACAACAAGTTATTCTGATGGAGTATACGAAATCGTGGCATATGCGAATGATTCGGCTGGAAATGTGAAGAGCTACAAAATATATGTTGAGGTTGATAATACACCACCATCAGTAGCGATAGATTCTCCAGCAAACAATAGTGTTGTTAGTGGTACTGTGGATGTCATGATTACGTCTAGTGACCCACATAATGATACAACATGGCTAACAATAAATGGTACGGTTGTCCAGACGTGGAATGGTGCTGGAACGTTCACATATTCTTGGGACACAACAACCTATGAGAATGGTTACTATGAGCTGATAGCATATGCTAATGATACATTAGGTAATACAAACAGTTATAGGATCATAGTCCAAGTATCCAATGAGGGTCTCACGGTCTCAATAACAAGTCCCTCAAACAATAGCGTTGTAGGCGGGGTAGTTGATATTGAGGTTTCCTCCAGCAATGCAGATACTACTTGGTTAGAGATTGATGGTAATATTGTCCAGTATTGGTCTGGCTCTGGAACTTTCATTTATAGTTGGAATACAAGTACTGAAAGTGAAACTCAACACGAGATAATAGCATATGCGAATGATACTGATGGGAATATAGTAAGCTATAGGATTCTGGTGGTTGTGGATAATACAGAGCCGAGCATTACCATAAGTCAGCCTGAGAACCAGAGTCTGATTGGGGGCTTGATTACGATAACAATATCCTCAAGTGACATACATCCGGATAATACATGGCTTGAGATTGATAATGATATCGTTCAGGTGTGGGATGGAGATGGGACATTTTCCTATGATTGGGATTCAACAGGGGTTTCCGATGGTGATCATGAAATAATAGCGTATGCTAATGATACCGCCGGTAATATGGGGAGTTACAGGATTATAGTAACAGTGGATAACACAGCACCAGATGTCTCAATATCTCAACCAGAGAACAATTCCGTTGTTGCCGATACTGTGACGATTCAATTATTCTCCAATGATGAGCACCCAAACACAACTTGGCTGACTATAGATGGATCAATAGTTCAATCATGGAGCGGAAGTGGATCATTTACCTACTCCTGGGATACTACAAGTGTGACTGATGGTTCACATGAAATAATGGCTTATGCCAATGATACCGTAGGGAATCAGGCTAGTTACAGGATAATTGTAACCGTTGATAATACTCCTCCCACAGTATCAATCTCTGAGCCAGCGAATAATAGTGTTATTGGGGGAGTAGTGACAATAATTATAGAATCAAGTGATGCGAACCCCAATACGACATGGCTTACAATAGATGGAGCCATAGTTAAATCCTGGAGTGGCTCTGGAACATTCACATATTCTTGGGATACAACAAGCACTTCTGATGGCTCACATGAAATAGTGGCGTATGCTAACGATACTGTGGGTCATCAGGCGAGCTATACTATAGTGGTTACCGTTGATAATACTCCTCCAAATGTTTCAATAAGTTCACCAGCAAATAATAGTATTGTTAATGGCACAATCTCTATAGAATTGTCCTCTAGTGACCTGCATCCCAACAAGACTTGGCTAGCAATTGATGACAATACCGTCCAGTCTTGGGATGGCGATGGTAGTTTCTCCTATAGTTGGGATACGACGACCACTAGTGATGGTCAGCATAGCATAGTTGCCTACGCTAACGATACTGCTGGTAATGTGGGAAGCTACGATATTGTTGTTACCGTTGATAATACACCGCCAAGCGTCACAATAACATCTCCCAGTAATGATTCTACTGTTGGTACAACATTTGATGTTACTTGGGATGCCTCCGATACTGCGACAGATATTGAGAGGGTTGAAGTTTACCTAAATGGTACGCTTGATGCGGTATATGTTAAGGGTGTAAATATGACGAATACACATACATTTAGCAATCTACAGCCAAACCAAGATTATGTAGTCAACATCACTGTGTATGATAGTGCAGGCTGGTCCTCATATGATTGGATAATAGTTCATACCTCTAGATTTTTCATATCTATTATATCCCCAGAGGATGGAGAGGCATTCAATACGAGTTGGGTGCTTGTTGAGTGGGACTATGGGCAGTTAGATACAGTAACGATCCTGCTTAATGGTTCTGTGGTTGCTACGGTTCCTGCAGATACTAGATCATACAACATAACTAATCTTGATGAGGGAGTATGGAACATAACTCTCGTTGGTACAAACACGAGTACGGTACCTCCGAGACAGACATCTGATATGGTAATAATCTATATTGACTGGACACCACCATATGTCAATATTTTGAAGCCTACCGACGGAGAGGTATTGAACACTTCTGATGTATATGTAGAGTGGGAAGGCGAAGATCAACCTGGGATAGTAACTACTGGGATAGATCACTATGAGATCAGATGGGATAAGAGCTCTTGGATTGATGTTGGTACATCAACATCATATGTTGTTACTCTTTCTGATGGGGATCACACTATATATGTTAGAGCGGTGGACAGAGCAGGGAATATAGCGGTAGACCAAGTCACAATAACTGTCGATACCATACCTCCAACCGTAAATATTGAGTCCCCTGGAGACGGTGCCTACATATCATCCCAAAGTATTGTGGTCTCTTGGACAGCCTCTGATGCAAACGGTATAGATCACTATGAGGTCAGCATCGATGGTGGCTCAAGAATAGATGTGGGCCAGAGACTAAACCATAAGATTGATGGTTTGTCCGAGGGAACACATAATGTCACGATATATGCCGTAGATTCTGCTGGGAATGTGGGTTCGGATTCAGTAATAATACACATAGATTTGACAAGACCAACAATAGAGCCAAATGCGTCAACCCTAATAACTAATGATACAACAATAACTATAGAGTGGTCTGGGGATGATAATTTCGGCATTGATCACTATGAGGTACGCGTAGATTCCGCATCCTGGGTTAATGTTGGTAGCTCCACAAGCTACACTACTACGCTCTCGGCTGGGGGGCATGTAATATGTATCAGGGCTTATGATTCTGCTGGCTTGTATGGTCAGGCATCAGTATATGTGTATGTAGATCTATCACCTCCATCTATCGATATCTGCTCACCGGACAACAACTCCTACATAGGGAATAGTGATGTTTCGATACACTGGATTATCCAAGATGACTTCGCATTCAGGGAGTCAATGCTTAGCATAAATAATGAGGGATGGTTCAGCATTGGTAGGGAAACCTCTTACCTCCTAAGCAACCTGCAAGATGGAGAATACATAGTGAGAATACGCGCCGTAGATTATGCTGGTAATACTAATGAGAAAGCAATAAGGTTTTTCGTGGATACAGCACCACCAAGCGTACAGATAACATATCCTCAGGACTGTACATGTCTATCATCGAGCGAGGTCACCGTCGAGTGGACCGGCTATGATGAAAACGGGATAGACTACTACATGACGAGGTTATCATCATATCCATGGATAAATGTTGGGAACGCAACATCATACACATTCTCGGGGGTTACCGATGGCGTATATGTAATCTATGTAATGGCCATAGATTATGCGGGAAACATTGGTATGGATAGCATAGTGATAGTCGTCAAGCAGAGCAAAACAAGCAGAGCATATCTAGGGAGATCACAAAGTATAGATACAAGCCAACAAGTCCGACCAGAGCTACATAGGTCTCCAAGTGGTCATAACGAAACCAAGGAAGGATACAAGTACAAATACGAAGGGGTTGTGATGTCTCGGGGCGAGAACCATATGGTGATTACAAAGAGGAGGATGCCTAAATCCTTATGTGTGGTGTTGGCTCGGGCTAGGAAGCATGAACTATTGTTCCCTCATAGAACACGTATCCATGCATTGGAGAGCTTTACAATGATTCTCTCTCGCCACAGAAAGCCTCGATCTTCTCGTTGAGGGATACGTCCTCATATCCTTTTTCTTTTAGAATACTAAGTAGCCTCCGTGCCGCATGGCAAAATTCGCTCTTTATCTTTTCTAGGCTTTGTTTTTTAGGAATTCTGGGCTTATGAACAATGCCTCTCCTTCTTGAGTAGACTTTCTGTATTGTTGCTATTAGTTCCTTATTCCTTGCTTTCTTCACGAAGCGGGGGAGCATACTGATTAGTTTCTGTGGTTTTTCGTAGGTGACCCGTCTATAGGCATATATCACCGCTCTAATTATTTGTTCTAGTGTCTCCCATATAGCCACCGTCTGCTTGTATGGATGATGTTTATCCTCATCCATAACCTCCTCCAGTATGATCCTAGCTTTTTCTAGGCATCTATGTGCGAAGTCCATACGTATCTACCACTATTTCTGGCAGTATTGTTCCAAGGATCCCCCTCTCCTCCTCAAACTCCACTATGGCGTCAATAATCCTATCCTCAATATCAATATTCCTAACAACAATCCTGACATTACTACCATCCCAACCATCAATCCTCTCCACAGAACAGATATCATCACCAAACCTCATGGATAGAAACGCCCTTAGATCCTCCAGAATTTTTGGAGGAATGGTAGGAGTTTTTTCATCCACAAAGATCTTTGATTCGTCCACAGCAACTATCTCTGGCAGTATTGTTCCAAGGATCCCCCTCTCCTCCTCAAACTCCACTATGGCGTCAATAATCCTATCCTCAATATCAATATTCCTAACAACAATCCTGACATTACTACCATCCCAACCATCAATCCTCTCCACAGAACAGATATCGCCACCGAATAGTTCGAGAAGCCTCTGCGCTAACTCCAGAACTATGCCATCCATATACACTGGGTTCTCTGGAAACACGATATATATCGCGGGTATGGCCCTCTGCCCCAAGTATGACACCAAAATACTCTCCCACCAATATTATAGTCTATTTTTCACATTACTTAAAAAGCTTATTCAGCAGATGCCGAGAGATACTCTATTAATGCTTGTTATCGATATATATAGTAGGAAAAGTTAAAATTTCCCATGATTCCATGTTGGTCAATATGCGGGTGTTTCTGTTGGATCTCCTAGGTACATTTTCCGATGTGAGATAGATAAGGAACACTAGTGGCTCTATTTTGTAAAGAGAACTTAATTAATGGTTCATATAATATATATGGCTCCACTACTAATTATGTATATAAAAAAGTATATTTTTCCAAAAAAAGTTATAGTATGGAGAGCCAGGTTTTGTGTCAGAGTCGGTGTGGCGATATGTATGAATGAATATAGGCCACATATATTGGTCTTTTCAACCACATTTATTTCCGATATTGCTATAGATCTTGCTGGTCTCCAGCATAAGGATTATCCTCCGA